>CACZWF010000011.1 GCA_902784785.1 uncultured Bacteroidia bacterium | reverse complement strand
TAGCTATTTTTTTGAAGCAGTTTCAGGCTGCTCAAACCCTGACCAACAGACATAAAAAGAGGGTGACTATCAGCCTTTCGACTTTTTAGTCACCCTCTTTTTGTTAACCCGGAAAGATGATTCGAAAATTTCACCTGCTTCTGTTCTGCAGCGTGGTGCTGCTGGCGTCGTGCACTAAAAACAATCCAGCCGGAAATAATGCGGAGCCTTCCAATGCCGAGTGGGTGGGGGAGAGCTACCTCCACGATAAATATATGGACCGCTCGGTCAAGCCCGGTGACTCTTTCTGGAATTTCGCTTTGGGTGAGTATTTTAAAGCCCCGGATGATTATGCGGGTACGATGGCAACGGCGATGATGAAGCAAGCGACGACTATGTACGACATTGAGTCGCTGAAGGCCCACGGCCCCGGCACCGGCCATACGATGGAGCTGATTCTGGGTCCGACGCCCTCGCCTGCCGATGAGAAGGCCGTCTTAACGGCTGTGCTGGCAGAACTGAACGACGGCACCACCAAGGCCGATGTGATGCGGAATATCGGCAAGTTGGCCGACCTAGGGTACTACGCCCTGCTGGGCCACGATGTCTGGTACTTCGACGGCATCCTGAGGTACACCGTTATTCCCGGTTTTTCCTGTGAGAATAACTCCGGCACCAAGGATGTGGATAAAATTGCGGAACTCATCAGGCCCGTGTTGCGGGACCAGCTGGGTATCAACACGGACAGCGATGAGGGGACGCAACTGTTGCTGCGTGTGGCTCAGATAGATGAGTGGATCGGTCAGTATAAATATGAATGGAAGGTTCCCATTACGCCGGACCCCGTAGTTGTTCCCGCCGCCGACGACGAACTGACGCAAGCTTACCGCGAGGCCTTCCACGTCGATGGCAACACCTACCAGTTGCCGGCTGTGAGCAAGGTGTTTGAGGAATTGATAGACCGCTACGATGTCACTGCACTGCAGACCTATCTGAAATTCTATGCGTGCAACAAACTCGGGAAAGTGATGTTCTGTACCGGCCACGATGCGGGCACCGTGTGCCAGCTGATCAACGCTCAGGCCCAGTCGTTGTTCGCCGACTATCATAAGGCGATGCTTTATCAGGGTGACAAATGTGAAATGGCCGTCAAAATACTGGAAGATTTGCGCACACTCTTCGCCCAGCGTATCGAGCGGCTCGACTGGATGAGCGACGCCACCAAGGCCAAGGCGATCGAGAAGCTGCAGGCTATGGGGATGAATGTCAAGCCCGAGACTACCTTCTACACTCAATTCCAGTTGACGGGTAAGACCCCGGTGGAGGATATGGTGCAGTACAAGAGACAGGTGGACGAGTACCTGCGCAATACGCTGGCCGGACAAGGTCGGGACCACGAGTGGGAGTACTTGTTGACCAGCCCCAACGGAGGTGCTCTCGATACGGCCAATGCGGGGTATGACCCGAACAACCAGCTCATCATATTTCCCTTCTTCCTCCGGGATGAGTTCTTCCCCAGCGACAAAGATCGTATCGTGACCTTCTATGCCACCCTGATGGTCTTTGGGCACGAGATGACGCACGGTTTCGACAACAACGGGGCGAACTATGATGCGGTGGGCAATAAGGTCGACTGGTGGACGCCGGAGGACAAGGCCAAGTTCCAGGCCCGCCAGCAGAACATCATTGACCGTTACAACGAGTTGGAGGTTCTTCCCGGCGTGCCGGCCAACGGCGCGTTTACGCTGGGCGAGAACATCGCCGACCTGGGCGGCTTCTCGCTGGCCTGGGAAATGTGGAACAACAAGTTGAAGGCCGACGGGGTGACCGGCGAGGCCCTGCGTTATCAACAGCGCCTTTTCCTGATGGAGGTAGCCCATCTGTGGAAACAGCTTTCCGATGAGGAGACCTTGTTGCAGAACGCCAAAACCGACCCCCATTCCGCCAACCACAACCGCGTGAACGGCATTATGCGTCTGCTCGACGAGTGGTACGACCTCTTCGACGTCCAGCCCGGCGACAAACTCTACGTCGCCCCCTCCAACCGCACCCAGATCTGGTAGTATAAATAGCAAGAGCAAATAAATTTGCTTTTGAACAATTTACAAAAATCAATGGCCCAAAATGAAAGTTGCCGCAACCGCATCTTTTTGGGTTCTTGTGGCGACTTTTAATTTTATATTTTGCCGCAACGATATTTTTTTATACCTTTGCGGCAACTTTTAATGCTACAAATATGGGGTTACTTATCGGCAGAAAAGAAGAACAAGCAAGGCTTGAACGCTTGTACAATAGCGAGAAATCAGAATTTGTCGCTATTTATGGACGACGGAGAGTCGGTAAAACATTCTTTGTTACAGAAATTTTTAATAATCGGTTTGCGTTCAAGCATACCGGGTTGTCTCCATACGACAAAACGACTCCCATCACGATGAAAGACCAACTGCAGGCTTTTCATTATTCATTGATTCTGTTTGGTGAGGACGGCGAGATGACTTGTCCGAAGTCGTGGTTGGAGGCCTTTTTCCGGCTTAAAACCCTTTTGGCGAAAAAGAAGTCCAAGGGGAAACAGGTCGTTTTTATCGATGAACTCCCATGGATGGATACGCCCAAGTCAAAATTTCTGTCTGCATTCGAGAATTTCTACAATGGTTGGGCGGCCGATAAAAATATCCTTCTCATTATCTGTGGTTCTTCGAGTTCCTGGATTCTTGACAATATCATTGAGAACCGGGGTGGTCTCTACAACCGGCTGACTTGTCAGATAAAGTTAAGCCCATTCAGTCTCAAAGAAACAGAAGTCTTTTTCCGACACAAAAATATCAGTCTGGGGAGATATGATATTGTCCGTTCCTATATGGCGCTTGGAGGCATTCCTTATTATTTAAGTTATTTTGTTCCGGGCAAGAGTGTGGAACAAAATATAGATGATATTATATTTAGAGAGCAGGCGCCGTTGAAAGGAGAGTTCAAGCGTTTGTTCAACACTTTGTTCGCTCACGCAGAGAAATATATGGACATTGTGCGCGCGCTTTCCAAGCGGAACTATGGTTTTATGCGAAGCGAAATTGCGCAAAATGCAGGTATCCCTTACGGCGGTGGCTTGAGTACGATGTTGAAAATGCTGGTAGAGGCTGATTTTGTGGAAGAATATGTCCGGGTCTTTGGCTCAAGCAGGCAACCGCTATATAGATTGAAAGACTTTTTCTGTATCTTTTATTTGAAATTTCTGGATGGGAGAGGTAAGCCGGACGAACATTTTTGGCAGAACAGCGCCCGGCAAAAGGGAATAAGCGCGTGGGAAGGTTTCGCTTTCGAACGGATTTGTCAGTCTCACATCCAACCCATCAAAAATGCGCTGGGAATCAGTGGAGTTACTACTCAAACATCCAATTATGTTGTTCCCGGAGATGAAACGAAGCGGGGTGCCCAGGTGGATTTGCTCATCGACAGGGCTGACAACAATATCAATTTGTGTGAAATGAAATTCTATTCAGGAGACTTTACGCTTGACAAAGACGGCGAAAGGGATCTCAGGAACAAGGTTTCTTCCATTCGAGAGAAAATAGGCTGGAAGAAGAACATATTTCCCACTCTTATTACGACCTACGGTCTTAAAACCAATGCCTACTCCGGCATCTTTCAAACTGTCTTGACCTTGGATGATTTGTTTTAAGGAAAATTAAAAATTTAACAACCTATACCGATTAATTTATTGGATTCTTTATAGAATTTTTATACTTTTGCAGGTGGATGGGATTTTAATCCTGTCTTGACATACAACAAAATGCGTTTGCAATTTGTTCCATCGTGTTGAAACGTCGGAAACTTCAACTAACGAAATTAGCTATTGGAACAAGTCGAAATGCCCGTATTCGACATGGGCGTGACTTGTTAGCTAATGGTCATCCGACGGCCTCAACACGAGCAAGTGGCGCTCGTGTTTTTTGTATAGCCCCTACGGAATATAATTTTAAAAACTACTATTATGTATTTCTCGCATTTCTTTTCATCGCTGACAAAAAGGAGTAATATTCCTGTGGTGATTTATCTCTTGTTAAACGTCCTCATTATCACGACGATTGTTTACGCCATTCTTTTGTCTAAAAATCAAGGTGCTGCGGAGCCAAATGTCTTCCTATGTTTTTTTCTTGCCATACTGTTCTATTTTGTCTCTATTTTAATAGCACTATCCCCTGTTGGAGAATGGATTTTGAGAAAGCAGACTGGCTGCAAAGAGATCTCGCGCAAAGAACAAATCGAAAAAATTAATCCTATTTTTCAAGAAGTATATGCTAAAGCGAAAGAGAAGTATCCCGTTCTGCCTGATGATATTACGCTTTATGTTAAGGCAAAGTCCAAAAAGAAAAAGAATGATGAAGACGAGGGACCCAATGCTTTTGCCGCCGGACGAAAAACTATTTGTGTTACTGAGAGTTTGTTGTATTGCCCGGAGGATCAAATCAAAGCGGTTCTAGCTCATGAATTTGGTCATTTGGCCCATCATGATACTGATGTTATCTTAGTGATTACAGTCGGAAACTTTATAATCACGGCATTTATCTCCATCGTTTTGATTATCGGCGCAATAATTAAATTTATTTTTGGCTTTATGAGCCATTCAAAGGGTGGCGGAGCAATTGCTGGTGTGGCTGGATTACTGATAACGGTATTCTTTGTTTTTATCATTAATATGATGAGTCGGCTCTGGTCACAAATTGGTGTGTGGCTTTGTATGAAATCATCTCGCGACAATGAATATCTTGCCGATGAGTTTTCATTCGAGCTTGGTTATGGGGCTTCCCTATGCGCCTTTTTGGACGATGTCGCAGGCGGCTGTAAAGCAGAAGGCGTTTTCGCAGCTTTAGCCAGTAGCCATCCTGACACCGACGATCGTATATCCAGATTACAAAGTCTTGGATGTGATTATAAAAAATCATATGGTAGTCAGGAGAAATAATCGGGAACGCTATCTGTGATAGATGCTCATAAACGATTGTATAGTAAAACAACTGTTATTAAATATTAGAACAATGAAAACTGTTATTTCTATATTGGCGACAATAATGATTGCTACGCTATCAACTGCTGCTCAGGACCGAATTAAAATTGAATTGAATGCAACCGCAGATGCAGTAATCAACACCAGTAAGATTAACCCAAAGAATGGAAAGAAGGTTAATTCGCGCATTAAGAAAGGGGCGAATTTTACCATTCATTCGGTAATCTGCGATATGAGTAATAAGAAAGGATATAATTATATCATAGGAGTTTGCGATGATGAAGGAGAGGATATGGCAATCAATCTATCCAAAGTTCCAAACTTGCAAGCCGAAATATCTGCGACAAATAAAGATGAATATTGGTATGCGCGAACTATTTGTAAGACATTGCCCAAACTATCAAAAATGTCGAATGCGTATTCTTTTAGGAAGAATGCAGAAACTTCAGCGAATAAATCCATTTCGGAGTTAAAAAATAATGCCCTTGTTCTGGACGATCCGTATCTGTCTTCCTACATTTATTCACTACTTGCCAAAATCAATCCCAGCATGAGATTGGACTTTTTCAATTATGATTTTAGAGTAATCATTGTTAGGGATGACGAACCCAATGCCGCAATTTACCCCAATGGCGCCTTGGTTATCAACGCAGGTCTTCTATCTCGCATCCACACAGAGGATGAGCTCGTTGCATTATTATGCCACGAAGCCAACCACTTCTTGTGCAACCATTATCTCGACAACATTGCAACAATGCAGAAGAACGCGATTGGTGGAATGATTGCCGGTGTGGTGGTAGGAATTGTTTCTCCTAGAGCCGGTGCGGCAGTTGCATCAACCATCATGAATGCAACATCATTGGGACTTGCATTCGATCAAACCCAAGAAAAGGAATCAGACCAGGCGGCGGTCGATCTTCTCCCAGTTCTTGGCTATGATAAAAACGCGATGGCCTCATTAATAAAGGTTATAGGTGATTATTACTTAAATGAGGGTGATTTGCAAGCATATTACCATTCGGGCAAGCATCCGAGAATTGAAGATCGCATAGCGGCAACTGGAACACCATACGAAAAGAGGGATTCGACCTTTGAGAAAAGAATTGCCTCCTGTGTGTCATATTCAGCAATGGGAAGATTTACCAATGGCCGTTTCTCTCAAGCGCTTGAGATGGTAAATCAAAATGATTTCAATGGCGTGGCAAGTGGATTGGACTATTATGTAAAAGGCGAGTGCATTCTTGCGCTATATGACTCTGCAGAAACCAACAATCAGGCCAGGGAGTCATTCCTTAAAGCCCGTGAATTGTACCCAACAGATGCATCAATTCTAAAGTCATTAATAATCAGCGATATTCGTCTTGGCTTAAAGGATGAAGCAAAAGCATTGTTGGATGAATATATTTCATTAGCCAGAAATGATAATAAAGAATTGACATGGGCTCAAAATATGAAAATGAATATTCGATAATTCTGGGCTTTCACATTTTCTACATGGACAGACCCTTGTACGAAATCTGAGTTCAACAATAGACTCTTTCTGGGCTATTCTTTAGTTGCGAAACAGCCATTTCCGAAATGACCATTTCGCAACTTTATTGTTCAATTTGCGAATAGGGATAAGAGGAATTATCACCCAATTTTGAGCCGAAATGGGTAATTTTTGAGCCGATTTGTCAAAATTTGAGCCGATTTCTTGTTTTTTGCTAGTGATTTTTCTATTTTTGCCGAAAAATGCAGGTATGGAGATAGAAACTATCATTGATTACATCTGGAACAACCCCTATTCGTCCCGGGAGGAGATCCAGCGGGGAACAGGTTTCCCCGGAAGCGCCTCATCGCTGAAACGACTTCTTGCAGAAGCAATGAGTGCCGGCGAAATTGTTGCCGAAGGTCGTGGGCGTGCGACACGCTATGCCCCCATTAAATATCCGGCTGGAATCCAGACCTTTGAAAAAATCCGCAATGAAGCATATTTGTATGTAGATAAGACGGATTTGGTGTATTCCCTGGTTAACAGCGGCTCTTCCTATGTATTTCTAAGCCGTCCCCGCCGTTTTGGAAAATCGCTGCTTATCAGCACGCTGATGGCTTACTTTGAGGGGCGGAAGGATCTTTTTAAGGGGCTTGCCATTGAAAAGCGTGAGAAATCGTGGACGAATTACCCGGTTGTACGTCTGGATTTGAGCACGGCCGGTGATGCGTTGGACAAAGACCAGTTGTACCTGAAATTGGGAAACATCCTTGAAGAGAATGAGGAGCGGTTGGGCTTGTCACGAAATGAGACACTTCCCGGGGAGCGCTTGAGTTCGCTGGTCCGGCGCGTGCATGAAAAGTTTAATCAGAAAGTTGTTATCCTGATTGACGAATATGACGCACCACTGCTGGGAGCTATCTTAGATGAGGAAAAAACTGCGGTGTTCAAGGCCATTGTAAAAGAGTTGTTTTCTCCGCTCAAGAAGATGGAACCCATTCTTCAATTCGTATTCTTGACGGGAATCACCAAATTCAGCCAGATGAGCATATTCAGCACTTTGAATAATTTGAATGATATCTCTTTGGATGACAAATACGCTGCCCTCTGCGGTTTCACCGAAACTGAGATGAGCGATTCTTTTGGGCCGAGTCTTAAGATTCTGTCCAATAAATTAGGCGTTTCCTTGGAAGATGCATCCGTGCAGATCAAGCGGAAATATGATGGCTATCACTTCGGACCGGCCTGTGTGGATGTATATAACCCGTTCAGCGTACTGAAGGTTTTCTCCAAAATGCAGATTTCCGATTTCTGGTTTGCATCCGGAACACCTACTCTTTTGTTTGAATCGTTGAGGCGATTCCATACTCATCTATATGACATTGACGGAGTTGAGGTTTCTGCCTCCGTTTTCAATCAACCTACGGAGTCGATTACCAGTGCAATCCCTTTGTTCTACCAAAGCGGCTATCTGACGCTTAAGTCGTACAGCCCGGATACCGACACATATGTCCTTGCTATTCCGAACGCAGAGGTAAGGTCCGGTTTGATGGACAATCTTTTGCCTTCGGTTGCCGGTCAAAGTGCTGTTGAGACGCAAAATGTGGCGATACGCTTTAAGAGAGCTCTCATGGATAACAATTTAGACCAGGCGCTCAATGTATTGAAAGGTTTCTTTGCGTCCATTCCTTATCCCGAGTTCGGGAAAGAGGCTTTGGATACTTTTGAAAAAAAGGAAGCATATTTCAAGCGGCTCTTCTATGTTGTCTTTTCGTTTATGAATGTTCAAATTTACACGGAAATAATGAATAGCGAGGGCCGGATGGATGCCTTGATGTATCTGGGTGATACAGTCTACATTATAGAAGCAAAACTTGATTCTTCTGCGGATGAAGCGCTGGCTCAGATTCAGCAAAAGGGCTATGCAGTCCGTTTTGCCGGAACGGGAAAAACGGTCATTGGACTTGGGTTGAATTTTTCCTCAAAGACCCGTACCATCGAAGCGTGGAAATATCACACAATGGAATAATTGTTATCTTTGCACCCGAAAAGCAGAAACAATGGTCTTAAAGGAATTGGAAACGGGAAAATCCGCCATCATAGAGGCGGTGGGCGGAGAAGGTGCGTCGCGTATGCATCTGCTCAGTATGGGCTTGATTCCCGGCGCGGAGGTAAAAGTGGTGAAACGGGCGCCGATGGGCGATCCCGTGGAGTTGCAGGTGCGGGGTTTTGCTTTGAGCCTGCGGGCGGAAGATGCCGCCAAAATCACCATTCATCCTTTGGAGAAGGCGTCCGGTGATATGTCGGCTTCCGGCAAGGGTACCACTTCCCCTTGTGCCAGTGTTTCTTCTTGCGGGACCTGTTCCGCTCAATGTCCTTTCTCGGGCAAAGATTTTGCCCCGAGTTTCCACCCCGGTTTGGGTGAAGGGGGTAAATATCACTCCAAAGACCACGAAAATCCGCTTCCTGAAGGAACCGAACTGCTTTTCGCCCTGGCGGGTCAGCAGAATTGCGGCAAGACCACGCTGTTCAACCTGTTGACGGGCTCCAATCAGCATGTGGGCAATTTCCCCGGTGTGACCGTGGACCGCAAGACCGGCGAAATCCGTCATCATCCCGGAGCGTCGATTGTCGATTTGCCGGGCATCTATTCATTGACGCCCTATACGGAAGAGGAGCTGGTGTCCCGCGAGTTCATCTTGGACGAGAATACGCGCGGACTAATCAATCTCGCGGATGCGGGAAATATCGAGCGCAGCCTGTATCTGACCTTGCAGCTGATGGAACTGGACGTTCCGATGGTGCTGGCGCTGAATATGATGGACGAACTGGAAGGGAACGGAGGCAGCATACGCATCAACGAAATGGAGCGCTTGCTGGGCATTCCGGTCGTGGGGATTTCCGCCGGCCGCAACGAGGGTGTCGAAGAAATGTTGGAACACGCCCTGCACGTGGCCCAGTATCAGGAAGTGCCGGCCCGCAAGGACTTTTGCGATGAAAACGATTACGGCGGTGCCGTCCACCATTGCCTGCACTCCGTGATGAACCTGATTGAGGAGAAGGCGAAAGCCGCCAAGATTCCCACGCGATTCGCGGCTACCAAGCTGGTGGAAGGGGATCCGTGGGTGGAAAAGATGCTCAATCTGTCCGAAGAGACACGTCATTATATCGACAAATTGGTCGAGAAGATGGAGCGGGAACGAGGGTTGGACCGGGCGGCAGCCATTGCCGATATGCGCTACGCCTTTATCCGCCGCTTGTGCGAGGCGACGGTCGTCAAGCCGCGAGAGAGCAAGGAATATCTCCGTAGCCGCAAGATAGACAAGGTGCTGACCGGGAAATGGACCGCCATCCCCATATTCGTAGCGGTGATGTGTCTGGTCATTTACCTGACCATCGACGTACTAGGGGCTCCTTTGCAGGCGTTGCTCCAAAGCGGCATCGACGCCGTGGGAGGCCTGGCCGATGCGGCGTTGGTCCGATGGGATGTCGCTCCGTTTGTCCGTTCGCTGGTTTCGGACGCCTTTTTCGGCGGCGTGGGGACGGTCGTCAGTTTCGTGCCCATTATCGTGATTCTGTTTTTCTTCCTGTCCCTGCTGGAGGACAGTGGCTATATGGCCCGCATCGCTTTTGTGACCGACCAACTCTTGCGCAAGGTGGGCCTTTCCGGGCGAAGCATCGTTCCCTTGCTGATTGGCTTGGGCTGCAGCGTGCCGGCTGTCGTGGCGACGCGCACCTTGCCGTCTTCCCGCGACCGGTTGAAGACTATCCTACTCATTCCTTTTATGAGTTGTTCGGCAAAAATCCCCATCTATGCCTTTTTCATCACGGCCTTCTTCCCGCGTCACGCAGGGCTTGTGATGTGCGGACTGTATCTGCTCGGGATTCTGATGGGGGTGCTGACTGCCTTGGCCGCCAAGAAATGGGAACGCTCGGAGGCGGCTCCTTTCATTATGGAACTGCCCAATTACCGCCTGCCCCAGTTGCACAATGTGGGACTGCTGCTTTGGGAGAAGACCAAAGATTTTCTCGTGCGGGCCTTTTCCGTGATTTTGCTGGCGACGATAGGCATTTGGCTGTTGCAGACGCTGGATATTCATTTCAATATGGTGGAAAATGGCGAGGGAAGCATGCTTTCGTGGGTGGCCGGCCTGCTGGCCCCGCTTTTTGCCCCGCTCGGCTTGGATGATTGGCGCGTGGTGACCGCTTTCATCTCCGGTTTCTTGGCCAAGGAGAGCGTGGTGGCTACGATGGGCGTGTTGGGCGTCTTGTCTTCCATCACGATTTTAAAGGCCATTCCCTTGTTGATTTTCAGCCTACTCTACACCCCTTGCGTCGCGACCATCGCCACGGTCCGTGCGGAACTGGGCGGCAGATGGGCTCTCTTCATGGTCGTTTTCCAATGCGTCCTCGCCTGGCTAGCCGCTTTCGTCGGCTACCAACTCGCTTTGCTGTTGCTGTAATTCTCATCCCTTTTCTCTATGGACAGGCGGCAATACCAACAACTCCTCGGCGAACTGACTCCCCGGATTCGTTCTTATCTTTTTCCTGGGTTTGATGGATCGGATGCGGCTCCCACAGAGTGTCTTGCGGAAAAGTCTTGTTCCATCTTCTCCCGTCTGGTGGGCCGCACCGCCGCCGTTGAAAAGCGTTGTCTCTCCGCTGCGGGAGGCTTTCCCTCCGTTGTTGCGGAGCGTTCTCTTCCTGTTGTGGGCCCGTTGGCCGAAGAGGAAGATTTGGACCCCAACACGCAAGAAATTTTGGCCGAGATCCGTCGCATCCAGGAAAAATACCATCTTACCATCGATGAGTTGGAGTTGATTCTGGGTTATACGGTCCGTCTGAGTCCCGTGCATATCACCCTCGCCGGACAGATTTTTCTACCGGATTTCGAGAATAGGGAGGTGAAGATGCCCAATATCTCCAAGGCTCTCTATTTTCTTTTCTTGCGCCATCCGGAGGGTTTGCGTTATAAAGAAGTCGCCGGCCATCGTGAAGAGTTGCTGCAATTGTATCTGCGCGTCACAGGCAGGGACGAACCGCAGGAAATTGAAAAGAGCATCGACCTTCTGGTTGACCCGTACGGCAACGCTCTCAATGTGAACGCCTCCCGCATCAAGACGGCCTTCCGCAACGTGATGAGTGACCGGGTCGCCCGTTTCTACTACATCAACGGGGCGGCGGGGGATGTGAAAAAGGTCCCGTTGGACCGGGACCTTGTTATCTGGGAACATTAGATACTGTCGAGACTTACTCAGTCTTCATCGAACAAGTCGGCCATCTCCGTAGGCGCCTTGCAGCTTTCGGTCGCCTTGCAGAAATGTACGAACCTGTCTCTGGCGGACCGGAGTTTGACGGACATTTCGCAAAAGCCTGTCGCGGTCGCTTCGTAATTCAACGCGTTGTTGATGTCCAGTTCTTTGGCCACTTCCACCGCGTCTTGATTGGCCCCGATATAGGCGAAAGTCCACCCTTTCTTTCGCAGTCGGCCGACCAGTTCCTTGACCGTCTTGCCGGAATATTCCCGGGAGGAGTTCTCATAACCGTCCGTGATAATGGTGACCATCACGCGGTCGCTTTCTTGTATCTGGCTGTCCATCGTGTTCAAGGTCTTTCCCATCGCGTCGTACAACGGTGTGCAGCCGCCGGGACAGTAATCCTTTTGGGTGAGGTCCTGAATGTCTTCGATAGCCGCACGGTCGATGCGCGTCTTCACGCCGGAGATTCCTTCTCCCTCGAAAGTGACAAGGGTCACAAAATGCGTTTGGTCGGGAAATTCCTCGCGGTTCTTGCGGATTCCGGAAAGCACTTCGTTCATACCCGAAAGGGCCTGGTCGTAGAGGGAGCTCATGCTGCCGCTCTCATCAAGGATAATGACATTGTAGATGTTCATGGCGTTGTGTGTTTAATTGGTTTTTGCCGCAAAGGTACTCCCGTCTCCCACCCCCGCAAAATTCCTGAAAGCCTTTCATGCTTTTTTCGTAAATTTGCAGAAACAAGCTATCAACTACTGATAATGCCATATGCTGTATGCTTTTCTCATACTGCTGGTAATTGCCCTGGTTATAGGGGTAATGGTTTCACAATATATTAAGAAGCGAGAGAAAAAACATCAGGAAAGAGTTGAGGCGATAGTACGATTGTCGCCGGTTGTTGACGCGGCATTGACAGACATCTGTTCATACTATAGTTATAGTCACTATATCACAGAATCCGAACGCATTGACATAATAGAGAAGTATTCTGCCCTTAAAGCTGAAGTGTCTGATGTAATCAGAAGTAAGGAACTAAAAGAATGTCCTCAGAGAGAAAGCTTCAAGAGATTCTATAAGGCAATGTCGGACACAAAGGGACATAAGCAGGCAAATAATGAACACTTCATTGAAAACCAGCTAAAGGGATGTGCTCAGTACTTCGATACAGTGCTAGCTTACCCGTTAGACCAGCAGCAACGTGAGGCGGTCGTTTCTTTGGAGGACAATGTTCTGGTTATAAGTAGTGCTGGAAGTGGAAAGACGATGACCACCGTTGGGAAAGTTCGCTATCTCATAGATATGCAGCACGTTCCAGCCGAGAAGATTTTGTTGATAACATTTACTCGGAAAGCAGCAGAGTCTTTATCAGAACGACTGGGTGAGAAAAAGTTGAAATGTCGCACTTTCCATAAGTTAGCTTTGGATATCATCGGAGAAGCAACAGGAGAGAAACCCACTATTACGCCTCCGGATTTTTCTGTTCAGATTTATCATAAATTGACTCAAGAGAATCCGAGTTTCAAGGATGCGATTGCCGATTATATCATACGATCCAGGTATACGATGCGTGATCAGTATGAATACACCTCGATGCAGGAGTATATGCAGGACCGTCAAAAACATGGCATTCAGGCATTCTTTAAAGATATGGATGGACGTCCGGTGTTCTGCAAATCTGACGAAGAGAGTCAGATTTGTGATTTCTTGGGGTCACGAGGCATAAAGTTCCGCTATGAAGAGAAATATGAATTCAACACCGTAGATTCCGAGTATCGACAGTACTGTCCTGATTTTTCCATATATATCAATGGGCAGGATGGACGAACAAAGCGTATCTATCTTGAGCACTTTGCCGTCAATGAATATGACCGTTGTCCCTCTTTCTTTAGCGCAGAGGAGGAGATTAAATACAAGCAGGGAATCCAGTGGAAGCGTCAGTTGCATCAGCAAAACGGGACTATATTATTAGAAACGAGTAGTGCCGGATTTCATAAGGGTGACGTTTTTCAGAATCTGTCGGAAGAGCTATTGCGATTAGGTGCCGTCTTCAGTAAAGCAACCAGTGAGAGTGTATCGCGTGAACTCGTCCGTCAAGAGGAGAATATTCTGGCAATGCTAACCTCGTTCATTTTCCTGCTGAAGTCCAGAGACCGGACAATGGAGGACATCATGAGGCAGGTTGGCAGAGGTCCGGATGCCATTACAGTTAAAGACATCATTGCTCCGTTTGTAGCGGCCTACCATCAAATGGAGTTGGATAACAATGAAGTGGATTTCACGGATGTCATCATCCGAGCAACAGAATTATGCAATAACGGCCACCGTCCGGATTACGATTATATTCTGGTTGATGAGTTCCAGGATATCTCGATGGACCGATACCGTTTCTTACAGGCGCTGAGACGCAAATCTCCTCTTACGAAATTATTTTGTGTAGGAGATGATTGGCAGTCTATTTACCGTTTTGCCGGCAGTGATATGGCTCTTTTCAAGCAGTTTGAGAAATACTTCGGCTACACGAGGAAATGTTTAATGGAGACCACATACCGCTTTGGCGAGCCCGCTATTGAAGAGTCCTCCAAATTTATCCTTGCAAATCCTGAACAAGCCGTTAAGAATGTCCATTCCTTCAATCAAGAAACAGAGACAAAGTTGGATTTCCTTTCAACAGATGGTCGTGATGGGATTGTCGAAACGGTGAAGTCTCTCGCAGACCAGATTCCTCTTGACAAAGAGATTTTGCTACTGGGGCGTTATGGTTTCGATGTCAGCATTTTCAAGAATACGGAGTTGGCGGTTCACGAGACAAAGGACCGAGTATATGTGACCTATGGCTCACGCCAGATGAATTTTATGACTGTGCATCAGTCAAAAGGCTTGGAGTGCGACTATATTATCTTGTTGAACTGTAATGGCGGAATGATTGGATTCCCGTCTCAAATCAGTGATAGTCCAGTATTGAAGTATGTTCTTAGTGAGCCAGATTCTTATGCTTTCAGTGAGGAGCGTAGAGTTTTCTATGTGGGCATTACCCGCGCAAAGAAGCATACCTGGGTGCTCTACGATAAGAAAAACCCGTCACCATTTGTGAAGGAATTTGTTAATTCGCTTGAATCTGAGGCTCAGTCAGTTACTGGCATCCCAGAATCGGAGCTTTGCCCAAAGTGCCGCTGTGGCCTTATTAAAGTGGTAAGGACGGGAGTTGCGATCAATGGAAATCCGTACACTACTTATGCCTGCTCTAATGAAAAATACGGTTGTGACTATCTGGAGACTAAGTTTGTGAATCTCAATTCAACGAGAAGAAAGCCGTATAAGAAGGCCTGGAAGTAGATTAATTGTCATTCTCACTATAAATAGAAAATTCCTTACCTTTGCAAAGGAATGAAACATTGGGAACTCATCGTTGTATTGTTGCTGGTGTGCTGCGGGGCGCGGGCGCAGTATATCGTGGGGACCCGGGCGGACGGGTCGGAGGCGACGGTTCCTTATTCGTTTGATACGGACATCCGTTCCATCCGGCAGAACGCCTTCCCGAATTTTACCAGCTCTTACGGCGATTACCTCCAATATGCTCCGCTGGCGTTGGTGCCCATCTTGAAGGCCTGTGGTGTACCCACCCGCAACAATTGGGGGCGTCTGACTTCGGCCGCCGCTTTCTGCGCTGTTTTCTCCGGGGGAGCATCCTGGGGCTTGAAGCATTGGGTGCATCGCGAGCGGCCCAACCTGGCGGATGACCGTTCCTTTCCTTCCGGGCACACGATTCTCGCCTTTTCGGCCGCCCACGTATTGCACAAGGAATACGGCTGGTACAGCCCTTGGATCAGCGTTGCCGGCTATACGGTGGCGTTTTCCACCGTCGTACAGCGCATGGCAACGGATGCCCATTGGATGAGCGACACCTTCGCGGGAGCCGCCCTTTCCATCGGCTGCGTGGAGTTGGGTTATTTCCTCAATGACCTTATCTGGCGGGACAAGGGCCGCTGCAAGAAATTCAACGAACACGCCCACTATCACTACGAGCCGGAAGCTCACGATTACTATACCATCGAATGGGTCTGCGGCCGTCGTTTTATGTGCGGAACGCAGGAGAATATCGAGCAGTCACTCACCCCTTGGCGCGGCGGCTATGTCGCCCTTCAGGCCGAATTGCCTTGGACGCGCGGGGCTCTGGGCAGCACCATGCCCGGAGCGGAGGGGACCATCGCGATGAATTCCGGCATCAAAACCCGTATCGGTGCAGGCTCCCTCACCCATAAGGACGGTTCTTCCTACAACACCTATAATATTCTGGTCGGTGGCTATTGGACCCTGGCTTTCACAGACTGGTTCGAGGCCGAAGCCTATCCGATGCTGGGTGCCGCTTGGAACGGCCAAGGAGTGGGTCTGGATGCTGACCTTGGATTAAGTGCCAATTTCATTACCGGTGGGGCTTTCAAACTCAAACTCTTTGCGGAGTTCGAGGCGTTCAAGATACAAAAAAACTCGCCGTTCTGGGCGAGTTTCTTACTGGGTTACAGCGCAGGCTTCTATTTCTAGAAGCTCGCAGCTTCATTATTTCTTGGATTCTTTCTTGGCAACGGCGCTCTCGGTGTCAAACATCACGGGCGTACCGATGAAGATAGAAGCGTAGGTTCCGATGACGATACCGAGGATGAGGGCGACCGCCAGACCGCGGATGGTCTCTCCGCCGAAGATGGCGATGGAGAGCATCGTCACCAAGGTCGTGAGGGAGGTGTTCATCGTACGGGACAGGGTCGCGTTGAGGGCCTCGTTGACCACACCGCTGAACTCGGCTTTCGGATGCAAGCCCCTGTACTCACGGATACGGTCGAAGATAACCACGTTATCGTTGATGGCGTAACCGATGATGGTCAGGATAGCCGCGATGAAGGTGGAGTCCACATCGAGGGTGAACGGCAGGATACCCGAGAAGAAGGAGAAGAAGCCGATCACGATGATGGCCGTGTGTGCCAGGGAGACCACACCGCCCAAGCCCCAGGTCCATTTACGGAAGCGGATGGCGATGTAGGCGAAGATGACGAACAGAGCCAGGATCACGGCGACGACGGCGCTACGTTTGATGTCGTTTGCGATGGTTGCACCCACCTTGTCGGAAGAAATGATACCGTTGGGGTTCTCCAGGGTGGAAGTGAAGTCGGCCAGCGTCAGGTTCTCATTGCTGAAGAAGCCTTTGAGAGCCGTGAAGAGCATGTTCTCGATTTCGGCGTCCACGTCGGTGGATTCCTGATCGTACTTGTAGGAGGTCGTAATCTTCATCTGGCTTTCTCCACCGAACTGCTTGACCTCGACGGATGCGGTCTTGACGCTTTCGTCAGCAGCGGCAGCGGCATTGAATACATCCAGCGTGGCGCTGCGGACCTCTTCGGCCTGAACCGGCTTGTCGAAACGGACCACATAGGTGCGGCCACCGGTGAAATCGACACCGTAGGTAAAGCCCTTGGTGAAGATGGAGCACAAAGAAGCGACAATCAGAATACCGGAGAGGATGTAGGCCCACTTGCGGTTCTCGATGAACTTGACGTGCGTGTTCTTGAGGAAGCCGCGGGTGAGGGAGTTGTCGAAGGTGATGTTCTTGCCCTTGGCCACCCGGCTGTCAAAAATCAAGCGAGGGATGAAGATAGAGGAAAGAACGGAGGTAAAGATACCGATGATGAGCGTGGTCGCAAAACCCTTGACCGGACCGGAACCGAAGAAGAAGAGCACGAGACCGGTGAGTAGGGTGGTGATCTGACCGTCGAGGATGGCGGAGTAGGCGTTGGAGAAACCATCTTTGATGGCCAGTCCGAGGCCTTTGCCCGTAGCCAGTTCCTCTTTGATACGCTCGAAGATAATCACGTTGGCGTCCACAGCCATACCCAAGGTCAGCACGAGACCCGCGATACCCGGCAGGGTCAGCACCGCACCGAAGTTCGCCAGCGTTCCGAAGAGCAGGACGACGTTGACCAGCAACGCGATATCCGCAATCAGACCGGCACCCTGGTAGAAGAAGACCATATAGACCAGCACCAGGAGGAAGGCGATGACGAAGGAAATGAGACCGGCGTTGATGGATTCGGCACCGAGGGACGGACCGACCACCTGCTCTTGGACGATGGTCGCAGGAGCGGGAAGTTTACCGGATTTCAGCACGTTCGCAAGGTCTTCGGCTTCGTTGACGTCGAAGTTGCCGGTAATCTGCGAGCTGCCGCCCGTGATGGCGGAGTTGACGACAGGGTAGGAATACACCATACCGTCGAGCACGATGGCAATCTGGCGGCCAATGTTGTCTTTGGTCATCTGGGCCCAGGTGTTGGCACCGTCCGCGTTCATCGTCATGGACACGTCGGGGTTGCCGCCTTTGCCGTTGCCAAAGTTGACGCGGGCGTCGGTCACGGCGTCACCATCGAGGGGAGCCTTGCCATCCACTGTGGTGGACTTGATGGCTACGAGTTCGTAGGTGTTGCCACCGGCGATATATTCAGAAGGTTTGACCGTCCACATCGGCTTGAATTCAGCCGGGAAGAGGGCCTGAACCTGCGGCATGGCCAGGAATCGGTTGACCTTGGCGGTATCGGAATAGTTGGCATAACCGATGCAGGCACCCTTGCCAAGTCCGCCTTGATAAGCGTTCGGGCTGAGGACGGCGAAGAGGGGATTCTGCTTTTTGTATTTCGCCAGAGCGGCGGCATCGTCTCCTTCCAATTGCGCGGCCAGCGAGTCGGTCGCGGCAATGGGGGCTTCTTCCACTTCACCGACACCTTCCATTTCGGAGAGGAGCTTGTTGGCCTCTACGAGGAAAGGATAAATCTCGGAGTTCTCATAGGTGGCCCAGAATTCGAGGGACGCCGTTCCTTGGAGGAGTTTACGTACACGCTCGGGCTCTTTGACACCCGGGAGTTCCACGAGGATACGGCCGGTGTTGCCGATCTTCTGGATGCTGGGCTGCGTCACGCCGAAGCGGTCGATACGGTTGCGCAATACGTTGAAGGAGTTGTTGATGGCGCTTTCGGCTTCCTTGCGGATGACGGTGATGACCTGCTCGTCCGTAGATTCGGGATGCACTTTCTCGCGCATCTCATAGGTGCCGAAAATCTCGCTCAGATGACGTCCGTTGGCGTTTTCCTGCCAGGCTTCGCCGAAAAGCGTGATGAAATCCTTGGCGGAGTTGACGCTGTTTTTCTTGGCGGCCTCGATGGAGGCGAGGAATTCGGGACTGCGGTTGTCTTCGGAAAGAGCCTTGACCAAATCTTCCAACTGAACCTGCAGCATGACGTTCATACCGCCCTTCAAGTCCAGACCGAGGTTGATTTCTTTTTCCTTGACATCCTTGTACGTGTAAGCGAAATACACGCTCTTGGCGGAAACGGAGTCCAGATAATGGGCTTTCGCCTCTTTGCGGACATTGTCCAGATAGTAAGCCTGGTCGGCTTCCGCTACTTTGGAGAATGCGACGCTGTCGGCCTGTGCTGCGAGCGCCGCTGCTTCGGCCTTGTCATCGGCCTTCCCTTCGACAATTTTGCTGACGAGGGTGAAAGACAATTGCCAGCAGCAGGCCAAAATAAGCAGGACGGCCACCAGACTGATTGCACCTTTACTTTGCATAGTTATTCAGTTAAATAATTAATATTCCAATAAGGGGTGCAAATTTACAACTTTTTTCTGAATAAAAAAAGGGCTGACCGATATGGGCCAGCCCTTTATGCGATAGAAATATCAGATTAGTTGAATTTCGCGAATTCGATGTCCTTGGCGGCGCGGGCGGCGAGCTCGGCGTTGGCGGCAACTTTCTCAAGCTGAGCCTTGACCTCATCGGCCTTGCCCTGACGGGCGGCGATGACAGCGGCCAGATAAGCGCACTTCGGGCATTTCTCGGCGCAGTCGCAGCAGAGAGCCTGCTCGGCGGCGGAGTAGTTGCCCACGAGGACGGCGGCCAGAGCGGCGTTGAAGCCTTTCTCACCGGAGAGCTTGGAGGCGGCGCTGCTGTAGTTGCCTTTGAGGATGTCAACCACGGCGGAGTTCTTCTTGGAGGTGGCGTTGCCGGAAGCGGCGAAGAAGCTGGCAGCTCCGTCGATGTCATCGTCCGTAAGGGCGAGCACACCGTAGAAGTTGTTCACATCAGCGTCTTTTGCGCATTTGTCAAGTTCGGCCTTGGCAGCAGCCTTGTCACCACTCTTGAAGAGAGCGACGGCGAGGTTGTACTGTCCACGGGCGCTGGCGAATTTCTCAACAGCCTTGCGATAGATGGCAACCTTGTCGGCGTCTTTCTCTTTGTTGGCGGCGGCGCGGAGCAAAGCCTCTTCGTCAAGCACGTCAATGTTCTCTTCCACGAGGGTGGCAAGTTCTTCAGGAGTGAAGTTCTTGTTCTCGACGGTCGCGATGAAGCGGGCGCGGCGGAGTTCGGGGAGAACCTTCTTGGCAAGGGTCTTGTAAACGGCGGACATGTTCTTGATTTCCTTCTCGCGGACAGCGGGATCGCTGTACATTTCGAGCACGCGGATAATCAGGTCTTTGTCTTCGATGTCGGAATTGGCAACCAATTCGCGGAAGCCTTCCCAGTCCTGACCGATGCTGCGGACATCACCGGCGGCGACATCTTTGTCCTTCACGACTTTGCCGAAAGCCTTGTTGGCGCTGTTGGAACGTTTGTCGGAAAGTTTGGTGTTGAGTTCTTCGCCACCGTCGGGAGAAGCGTAGGCAACGACATCGACTCCGGTAACGGTCTTGCGCTCATTCTCCTTGGCCTCTTTGAGGGCGGCCTGGAAGTCTTTCACGTTCTTGGCGCTCAGCTGGGAACCACGGACATCGGCGGAACCGATGGTGTAGAGGATCTGGGCCTCAGGGTTCTCGAAGAGCACTTCCTGATAGTTGTCGGCTTTGTAATCCACCTTGCCGCATTTCTTGACAAGCATGTAGGTCACATTGCAACCGTCAGCAGCTTTCTTGCTGGGGAGGTCAACGGATTGTTTGCCTTTGGAGACAACACCACGGAGCTCCAAATAGCATTTTTCCATACCCGGCTGGAAAGCGAAGGACAGGTTTTCGGAAACGGTACCACCGGCAGTGGGGACGACTTTGAAGTTGTCCTGCACTTTTTCGCCCTGGTAGGTGAGCTCGTCGAGTTTGAACTCACCGCCTTCGTACACGACGACGGGGGTAACTTTCAGATAAACATCGGGGAGGAAATAATCGGCAGGATAGGTGACGTCAACTTTGACATCGACTTTTCCAGCGACCACTTCGAGGGTCTCGGGCTGACACGCAACATTCACGTTTTCAGCCTGTTCCGCCATCTTCTTGGGATTGCTGCAAGCAATCATCGCCAAGCCGAGAATGGCAGCGGTAAAGAGTTTGATACCTTTCATTATTTTAAAGCTTTAAATTGGTTAAAATCCACTTTGGGTCTGCAAAGATAATGAATATTTTACAAAAAACACATTTTGTAGGATTTTTTTAAGGCCAATCCTTAATCTGCAGCAGGAAGAACCTTGAATGAATGGGTGTCTTGCACACCGTCCGGAGAGACGACCGTGAAAGTTGTCGTGGTATCACCCATTTTCAGTCCCGTGAATTTCCAGATGACACCGCTGTCTTCTCCGGAGCTCTTCTTTTCCGCCACCACTTTCCCGTCTTGCAGCAGGGTGAGCGAGGAGGCGTTGGAATAGACGGTCATCGTGAATTCCTGTCCTGCCGGGCGATAGAGCAGGCGCCGTCCGGCAATATAGACGGTACGGACCTGATTGTTCCACCAGGATTTATACAGGTAAAAACTGTCTTTGCGGAGTTTCCGGTCACGGGTGACCAACCCTTTGTCGTTGAGGAAGAGGCGTTGGGAATTTTCCACATAATGTACGCCGTCATCACTGTCGAGATAGCCTTCGCGACGGTCCGCCACCGGGAAGTCGAACAGAATCCACAAGGAAGTGAAGTTGAGCCAGGGCATACGGGCTATCTGTTGTACGTGACTCTCGTGGGAGAGATTACCATACTCTTCCGGATGGCGTTTATCATCCTTATAACGTCGTATGTCTTCTTCATTCCACGTGTGGCACCAGGGGTTTACTCCCACGCCGTATTCCGAGATGTTGGCCGGTCCCATATTGTCTCGGATCCAGTGCATCAGCGGGGTGATTCCCGTGAAATCGCCCGGGGTGTAATACCAGCCGTAATAACGGTTTTCAGAATAATAATCGGCCGTGAGCGTGGTATAGTATTGCCTCTTGAACAGCGAGTCATCCGTCAAGCCGACAAAGCGGGTAGAATCCAGCGATTTGGCGAATTGATACAAGCGGGCGGTCTCGTCCACAACCCGTCGGGCGTCTAATTCTCCTTGGAACTCTTCTTTGTTGCCCCAGTTGTCCAATTCGTTCCACATTCCCCAGAAGACGATGCTGGGGTGGTTGTACAGGCTGGTGATCATTTCCCGCATTTGGCTGTGAATCGTGTCGAAATAGGCCTGCGTGGCGCGAACGCCGCAGACATTTACCCAAGGAATCTCTGTCTGGACAATCAGTCCCAGCCGGTCGCAGAGGCGGAAAGCCTGTTCGTTGTGGGGATAATGGGCCAGCCGCAGGAAATTACAGCCCAGTTCTTTGACAAATTCATAATCCGCAGCAATGTCTGCATCGGTCAGGGCGCCGGCCTTTCCTTCCAAATCCTGATGCATGCTGACGCCGCGCAGCGGATAGACGTGGCCGTTGAGGTGGAAGCCTTTGTGGCGGTCGATGGTGTACCAGCGGAAACCGATTTCCGTTTCGGTTTCGTCACCGGATGAAAGGGTCAGGCTCAAGCTGTATAGGTGCGGGTCGAGCACACCGTCCCACAAATGGGGATGGTCAATCGCGAATGCCTCTTCCACGGGGCAGTTTCCCCCGGCCGGGACCCGGTATTGCTTTTTCAAAAACCAGGCTTGTTTCCCGTCGGCGTCGCGCAGGCTCATTTTGAGCGTGACACGCGCGTCGCGTTTGCCGGCGTTGCAAATCAGCGTCTTGACGCTTCCTTCCGCCTGGACGGCCGATACGGACGCCTGGGTCAGGTGTGCCCGGGAAGGACCGAAGGTTTCGGGGCAGAAATAAAGCTCCGGGACTTCCAGCAACCGTACCGGATTCATCAGGCCGTTGTTTTTGTTGAAGTCGGAATGGACCGGGATCAGTTCGGGATCCATGGAATTGTCACATTGAATCTCCAGGCTGAAATCGCCCGTTTCCGGCAACGCGACCACAAAGGGTGTGTACCCGCCTTTGTGATGGGCGACGCAGCTCCCGTCAAGATAGACGCTGGCCTTCTGCGCGGCTCCTTCGAAGCGCAGAAAGCGTACTCCCTTGCGGGCAAAGGAGAAGGAGTGGCGGTAGCGGGTGATTCCTCTGTAGTATTTTTCGCTGCGTCCGTCAATCCCGTTGCACGAGTGGGGCACGGTGACCTCTTCCCATTGCTGTCCATCCTTTGAAAAGGACCAGTCCGTCACGGCGGTAAGCCGGGTGGAAGTCTTGGCAGAGACAGGAATCGTAAAGAGGCTGCATCCCAAAACGAAGGCGATGAGCGTGCGGATTCCGAGGTGGGCGTTCATAAGCGGCTATGTTTGCGTAAATTTCGGCCAAAGGTAAAGAATATTTTATAAAAAACACTTTTTGACGATAATTATTATTGCTATCTTTGCATGTTTTTATCAAATTGAGAAAAATGCCCCGACAAAATTTTGATATCAACTCGGTTAAGAAGCGTTACGGCATCATCGGCAATGCGCCCGAATTAGACGCGGCCATCCGTACAGCCTTGAGCGTGGCCAAGACCGACCTGCCTGTGCTGATTATTGGTGAGAGCGGGGTCGGTAAGGAAGTTTTTTCTCATATGATTCATGACTTCAGCGCGCGCAAGAGTCGCAGATTTCTGCCGGTCAACTGCGGCGCCATCCCCATCGGGACGGCCAACAGCGAGTTGTTCGGTCACGAAAAGGGTTCTTTTACCGGCGCCATAGAGCAGCGGAATGGTTATTTCGAAGAGGCCAACGGCGGAACCATTTTCCTGGATGAGATTGCCGAACTGCCCAAAGATACCCAGGCCCAGCTTTTACGCGTGTTGCAGCAGGGTGAATTTATGCGGGTGGGTTCTTCCAAGCTGCAAAAGACAGACGTGCGGGTCATCGCGGCCACGAATATGGACTTAAATTTTGCCATCAGCCGCAACAAGTTTCGTCTGGATTTGTATTACCGCCTCAACACCATCACCATCAAGATTCCTTCACTGCGCGAGCGGCCCGATGATATTCCCTTGTTGTTCAAACAGTTCTGTATTGACTTTTCGGATCGTTTCCATTATCGCTCCCTCGCTTTGACCAAGGATGCCGAGGCGTTGCTCAAGAAGTATCGCTGGCCCGGCAATGTCCGCGAACTCATCGGCGTGGCCAATCGCGTGTGTACCATGGAGTCCGAGCCGGTATCGCCTACTTCCCCGGATGAACGCATTATGTTGACCAGCATTGCGCTGGCCCGCCACATGCCTTCCGACGAAGGGCAGTTCATGCCGGCCGTCGTCGAAGGGACGGAGAATGCGACTTTCGCACCGGGAGACAAGGAAATGTTGATTCGTTCCATCTTGACGCTCAAGCAGGAAGTGGAGCAGCTCAAGCAAAGCCTGGCGGCGATGCAAGGAGGCGCATTCCCCTCCGACGCGAGTGTGGCTGCTTTGCCCAATACCTCCCCCGCTTTCGAGACGGGAAGGGTGGGGCACGCAGAAGAGCCGGATGAGCAAGTGCAGGAGGACGAGCCGGTCGACGAGCCGGTCAACGGAGTTGTTCATCCGCCGGTCACGATGAAAGATAAGTACTATCAGTTGATCCGAGAATCGATGATCCGCAACGGAGGCAATCGCAAGAAGGTTGCCGAGGAGTTGGATATCTCCGAGCGCACGGTGTATCGCAAGCTGGACGAAATGATTAAGTTGGGTTTATGGAAAAAATAATCAAAACTCGTGTCTGGCTCTGGCTGCTGACGGCTTTGCTGACCGTCTCTTGCGGCATCTATTCCTTTACCGGCACTTCCATTCAGCCCGACGTGCAGTCGGTCGCCATTCATTATTTCGAGTACAAGGCCCTGCGCGTCAATCCCGCGCTCAGCAACGCCCTCACGGAAGCGATGCGCGACAAATTCCAAAAGCTTACGCGTCTGGAACAGGTCGAAGAAAACGGTGACCTGGAGCTTTCCGCCGACATCACCGGTTACGACGTCAAGCCGATGGCCGTGACGGCAGGCGAGGTGGCGGCCCAGAACCGTTTGACGGTTACGGTCAAGGCTTATTTCACCAACCACAAGCACAGCGAAGACGATTGGGAAAAATCTTTCTCCGCCTATGCGGATTACGATTCCCAGAACTCGCTGGATGCCGTGGAAAACACCCTGTGCGAGGAAATCATAGATAAACTGGTCGAAGATATTTTCAACGCGGCCGTAGCCAATTGGTAGTCGGATGGAAAAGCAGGTGGACAAACTCAGCATGGGGCAGCTTTCGGGTCTGGTGAACAGTTACCCGTGGTTCGCGTCCGCCCGTATGGAACTGGCCCGTCGCCTGGTGAAAGAGGGCGGCTGGTCCCGCGAAGAGTTGTCCCGGATGCTGATGCATATCGGCGACGCCGTAATGCTCCGTCCTTTTGTACTGCCTTTGTTGTCTCCTGCGCTGAGTACGCCTGTTGCGCCTCCCGCCCCGGAAAAACCCCGGCGGGTGCCCGGTGGCGACTTCTTCACGCGCGATGAATATGAAAAGGTAAAAAGGGCGGACGATGTTTTCCCGCTCCGGCCGCTTGTTCAAACGGAAACCGAGGGGCGTTCGACCGAAGCGGCGCCTATGGAATTTGTCACCGAAACCCTCGCGCAAATCTATGCCTCCCAGGGATATTTTGCCCAGGCCATTGAGATTTATGAGAAACTAATTTTGGCATATCCCGAAAAAAGTGCTTACTTTGCAGCCCTTATTGAAAAATTAAAAAGTTAAGATATGAACACTTTATTTATCATCCTTACTGTTATCGCGCTGATTGCCAGCGTCCTGCTTACCCTCGTCGTTTTGCTTCAGAATGGAAAGGGCGGCGGACTGGCCAGCAACTTCACGGCCGGCAACCAGACTTTCGGCGTGCGTCAGACCGCTGACATCCTCGAAAAAATCACCTGGGGCCTGGTCGTCGTCATCTTTGTCATTACGGTGGTGGCTTCTTTCACGACCGGCAAATCCGGCAAGTCCCACGATGACATTACCAACGAAGTGGAGAATATCTCCACCGGGCAGCTTCCTGAATTCGAGGCTCCCAGCACCCCGGCTGAGGGTACCGCTACGCTTCCTGAAGGCGAAGCCACGACTCCGGCCGAATAATCCGGTTTTTTCCTCTCTCTGATCCACGCGGGAAACTGACAAATTGTCAGTATTTCTCGCGTGGAATATCTTTTGACCTGTCCTCTTTTGAGCGCTGGAAGTCCTGTTGGTTGCCGGTGGCTCGGATAAATGATAATAAAAAGGAAAAAAGATATGGAAAACAAATTGGAAAACTTGCAAAAATTTGCCGTGAACCTCTGCGAGAGGGCTTCACAAGGCAAATTGGATCCGGTCATCGGACGAGATGACGAGATCCGGCGTGTCCTTCAGATTCTTTCCCGAAGGACCAAGAACAACCCCATCCTCGTGGGTGAACCCGGTGTGGGTAAGACCGCCATCAGCGAGGGCATCGCCCAGAAAATCGTCGACGGGCAGGTTCCCGAGAACCTGAAGAGCAAACGCATCTATTCCTTGGATCTGGGTGCGTTGATTGCGGGCGCCAAGTATCAGGGCGAGTTTGAGGAAAGGCTCAAAGGCGTGGTCAAGGAAGTGGTGGAAAGCGACGGGCAGATCATCCTGTTCATCGACGAGATTCATACCCTGGTCGGCGCGGGCCGCAGTTCGGGCGCGATGGACGCGTCCAACATCTTGAAGCCGGCGTTGGCGAGGGGTGAGTTGCGGACCATCGGTTCGACAACCCTCGACGAGTACCAGAAATACTTCGAAAGCGACAAAGCCCTGGAGCGTCGTTTCCAGATGGTGATGGTGGACGAACCTTCGCCCGAAGAGAGCATCGCCATCATGCGTGGCTTGAAGGAAAAGTATGAGAACCACCACAAGGTGCGGATCGAGGACGACGCCTTGATCGCCGCCGTGGAATTGTCCCATCGCTACATCACCTCCCGTTTCTTGCCCGACAAGGCCATCGACCTGGTGGATGAAGCGGCCTCCAAACTGCGTCTGGAGATGAATTCCGTGCCGGAACCTATCGCCGAACTGGAGAGCGCCATCCGTCAGAAGGAAATCGAGAAGGCGGCCGTCAAACGCGAAGGCGTGAGCGCCAAACTGGATAAAATTGAAGGCGAATTGAAGGATTTGCGTGAGCGCAAGGATGCCTTGATGAAGCGTTGGAACGAAGAGAAGGAGATTGTGAACGCCTTGCAGAAGGCCCGTCAGTCGATGGAAGACATGCAGCTCGAAGCCAAGAACGCCGAGCGTCAGGGCGACTACGGCAAGGTGGCGGAAATCCGTTACGGTCGTCTGGCCCAGGTGCAGAAAGAAATAGAGACACTCACCGAGCGCCAGGCTTCCATCAAGGACCCGATTATCACCGAGGCCGTCACGCCCGAGGATATCGCAGAGGTTGTGGCCAAATGGACGGGGATTCCCGTGAGCAAGATGTTGGAGAGCGAAAAGGACAAACTCCTGAAAATGGAGGACCAACTGCACAAGCGGGTCGTCGGTCAGGATGCGGCTATCGCCGCCGTGAGCAACGCCGTCCGCCGCAGTCGCGCCGGTTTGCAGAACGAGAAACGGCCCATCGGTTCCTTCCTCTTTATGGGTTCGACCGGTGTGGGTAAGACCGAATTGGCCAAGGCCCTGGCGGAGTTCCTGTTCAACGACGAGAATATGATCACGCGTATCGATATGAGCGAATACCAGGAGCGTCATTCCGTCAGTCGTCTGGTCGGCGCGCCTCCGGGATATGTGGGCTACGACGAGGGCGGTCAGCTGACCGAAGCCGTCCGCCGCAAACCCTATTCCGTGATTTTGCTGGACGAGATTGAAAAGGCCCACCCGGATGTCTTCAACATTCTCTTGCAGGTGCTGGACGACGGTCGTCTGACCGACAACAAGGGTCGGACGGTGGACTTCAAGAACACGATACTGATTATGACCTCCAACCTCAAGGAAGAGGAGCTCAAGGCCACGATGCGGCCGGAATTCCTCAACCGTATCGACGAGATCATTACCTTCTCCGCCTTGACCAAACAGGACATTCTGGAGATTCTGCATATCCAGGAGGCGGATTTGGCCCGCAAACTGGACGAGAGTGGTATCCGCATCGTGTTCACCGACGCGTTCGACGAGTACTTGAGCGACAAGGGTTACGACCCGCAGTACGGCGCCCGTCCCATCAAGCGGCTCTTGCAGCGGGAACTCATCAACCAGATTGCGACCGCCTTGCTGGACGGCAGCGTCCACCGCGACAGTGTCATCACCGTCACGATGCAGAACGGCGAAATCAAACTTTCATAGAAATGCCCGGCTTGACCGGGCATCTCTTTTATAATAAGGTAAGGAAAAGCCCTGCTGCCAGCGCGGCTCCGGCCAGCGGTCCCACGACGGGAACCCAACTGTAGGACCAGCCGCTGTCGCGTTTGCCCGCGATGGGCAGGAGGAAGTGGGCCAGGCGGGGGCTGAGGTCGCGCGCGGGGTTCATCGCATAACCTGTGGTCGCGCCCAGGGACATACCCAGGGACATAATCACGCAGGTGACGGGGAGGGCGCCGAGGCTTCCCATTCCCGCATTGGCGTTGCCTTCGGTTCCGAGCATCAGAATCAGGAACACCAGCAGCAGCGTGGCTACGATTTCGGAGAAAAGGTTGGACTTCTTGTTGTCGATGGCCGGCATCGTGCAGAAGCAACCGAGCATCCCTTCGGGATTGCTGGCGCTGGCGGCGAAATGGTCACGGTAGAAGGCGTAGACCAGCACGGCCCCTGCGAAACCGCCCAGCATCTGGGCGACGACATAGCCCAGCACTTCGCTCCAGGCGAATTTTCCGGCGATAGCCAGACCGAGGGTGACGGCCGGGTTGAGGTGGGCGCCGGAATAGGGACCGGCAATCAGCACGCCGCACATCACGGCAAATCCCCAGCCGAGGGTGATGACAACCCATCCGGCTCCTTTGGCTTTGGACTTTTCAAGGGTACAGGCGGCGCATACTCCGTCTCCAAGCAGTACCAGCACGAGCGTTCCGATAAATTCAAAAACACACTTGGTGAACAAAGATATCATAGTTTTATAGATTATTGATGGTT
>CACZWF010000010.1 GCA_902784785.1 uncultured Bacteroidia bacterium | reverse complement strand
TTCCAGAGAAGACAACAACACCCGGCGGATGGCATTGCCGATGGTGGTCGCGTAACCGGGCTCGAGGGGTCTGAACTCGAAACGGGCGGAAGTGTCCGTTCCATTGAGCATGATGACCTCATCCGGCTTTTGAAATGCTAAGATTGCCATAATATTGTCTTTTTGGGGGTATTACTGATTACTTGGAGTAGAGCTCGACGATGAGCTGCTCGTTGATGTTCTCGGGAATCTCCTCGCGGGCGGGAACCGTCAGGAACTTGGCGCTGAGAGACTTGGCGTCGAAATCAATCCAAGAATACTTCTTCGCGCCGGCGACGGCAGCCGTGATGACTTCCAGGCTCTTGGAGCGCTCGCGGACAGCGACGACATCACCGGCCTTGACCGTAGCGGACGGCACGTTGCACACCTGACCGTTGAGGGTGATGTGGCAGTGGGAGACCAACTGACGGGCAGCGGCACGCGTAGGAGCAACGCCCATGCGGTACACCACGTTGTCCAGACGGCTTTCGAGCAGGATGAGCAGGTTCACACCTTTCAAACCTTTCATACGGGAAGCCTTCTCGTAGGTGTTGCGGAATTGTCTTTCGAGCACACCGTAGGTATATTTCGCTTTCTGTTTTTCCTTCAGCTGGACACCGTACTCGGAGACTTTCTTTCTCTTGTGGGCGAGTCCGTGCTGACCGGAAGGATAATTCCTTTTCTCAAGGCCCTTGTCGGGACCATAGATAGGTTCGCCGAATTTACGGGCGATTTTTGTGGAGGGTCCAGTATATCTTGCCATAGCAATAATCTTCTTTAAAATTAAACTTTACGACGGCCTTTGGGACGGCAACCATTGTGGGGCATAGGGGTGACGTCGATAATCTCGGTCACATCGATACCCATTCCGGCGATGGCGCGGATCGCGGATTCACGACCGGAACCAGGTCCCTTGACATAGGCTTTGATTTTGCGGAGGCCGAGGTCGTAAGCCGTTTTCGCAGCGTCCTGAGCGGACACCTGGGCGGCATAGGGCGTGTTCTTCTTGGAACCGCGGAAACCGCTCTTACCGGCGGAAGACCAGCTGATAACTTGGCCATTACTGTTGGTAATCGTCACGATGACATTGTTGAAGGTTGATGAAATATGAGCCTCGCCATAAGCGTCAACCTTGACAACTCTCTTTTTTGCTGTTGTAGTTTTCTTTGCCATAATTCATCCTTTTTTACTTGGTAGCCTTCTTCTTGTTGGCGACGGTTTTCTTCTTTCCCTTGCGGGTACGAGCGTTGTTCTTGGTGCTCTGGCCGCGGACGGGCAGACCGAGACGGTGACGGATGCCGCGATAGCAACCGATATCCATCAGTCGTTTGATGTTCATTTGAATCGTGGAACGGAGCTCACCTTCGATTTTGTACTCGGCGCCGATCTCGCTACGGATGGCAGCGATCTGATCGTCGTTCCAGTCTCCACATTTGATGTTGTAATCGATGCCGCATACGTCCAGGATGTGCCTTGCGCTGCTACGACCGATACCGAAGATATAGGTAAGACCTATCTCTCCTCTCTTGTTGTTGGGTAAATCAACACCGGCTATACGTGCCATAATAATTCACTATTTGACTTTAATGGTTTAAACACTTGGATTTTATCCTTGGCGCATTTTGAACTTGGGGTTCTTTTTGCAGATAACGTACAAGCGGCCTTTGCGCTTGACAATCTTGCAGTCTTCACTGCGCTTTTTGATGGATGCTTTGACTTTCATTTTTCAATCGTTTTATTTGTATCTGAAAAATATTCTGCCTTTGGTCAGATCGTAAGGGGACATTTCCACCTTGACCCGGTCTCCGGTAAGAATTTTGATATAGTTTTGTCTCATCTTGCCGGAAATGTGGGCGATGATGACGTGACCATTTTCGAGCTCTACCTTGAACATGGCGTTGGGCAGGGTTTCGATGATCACACCTTCCTGTTCGATGGATGCTTGTTTGGGCATAAATCTCTCCTTAAAATCTTATTGGTTTTCTATAAAATCAAAGGTAGACAGCTGCTGAGCCTGGCCTTTTCTCACAACAACCGTAAGCTCGAAATGCGCCGCTTTCTTGTGGTCGCAGGTGTGCACCGCCCAGCCGTTCCGGGCCAGATACACATCCCTTCTACCAGCCGTGATCATGGGCTCGATACAAATGGTCATTCCATCGATGAGACGAGGACCTTGTCCCCGGCGTCCATAGTTGGGCACCCCGGGATTCTCGTGCATCTTCTTACCGATGCCGTGACCTTCGAGCTCGCGCACCACGCCGAAACCGAAGCTTTCCGCATACGTTTGCACCGCGTGTGAGATATCTCCCACTCTGGCACCCGCAACCGCCTGTTTGATGCCTTCGTACAAAGACTGTTTGGTGACTTCGAGAAGCTTGCGCGTCTGCGCGTCGATTTCACCGACCGCAAACGTGTAGGCCGAGTCGCCGTTGTAGCCTTTGTAGAACGTACCGCAGTCGACCGACACGATGTCCCCTTCTTCAAGGGGTTTGTCCGAGGGAAACCCGTGGACCACCACGTCGTTGACCGACATGCAGAGGGCTGCAGGAAAACCGTCATAACCAAGGAAACTGGGGATAGCTCCGTTGTCACGGATAAAAGTCTCGGCCACCTTATTCAACTCATTCGTTGTCACACCAGGGGCGATCCGTTTACCGACTTCCGCCAATGCTTTGGAAACGAGAATCCCGTTTTCCCTCATCAGCGCTATCTCTTCCTCAGTTTTCGGTAATACCATCTATCAAAGAACTTATACTTTTTTACATTCCCGAGCGGCCCGTCAGACGACCTGTTTTCATCAGACCGTCATAGTGACGCATCAGGAGATGACTTTCAATTTGCTGGAGTGTATCAAGCACCACGCCCACAAGGATCAGCAGTGAAGTGCCGCCGAAGAAACTTGCAAACTGGTTGTTGACGCCGAGCAACATCGCAAAAGCGGGCAGGATGGCAATGATGGCCAGGAAAATGGAACCCGGAAGGGTCACTCTCGACATAATGGCGTCGAGGTATTCCACGGTCTTCTTGCCGGGCTTCACGCCGGGGATGAATCCGCCGTTCTTCTTCAGTTCTTCCGCCATCTGCGTCGGGTTGATGGTGACGGCAGTGTAGAAATAGGTGAAGATGACGACGAGCAGGCCGAAGGTGAAGTTGTACCAGAACCCGGTATAGTCGCTGAATGTGGCGGCAAGACCTCTCGTAGAATCAAACTGCGAGAAGATAAGCGGGAACAGCATCAATGCCTGGGCGAAGATGATGGGCATCACGCCGGCCGCATTGATTTTCAAAGGAATGAACTGATACGCACCGCCGTATTGTTTGTTGCCGACAATTCGTTTGGCATACTGTACAGGCACCTTGCGGACACCTTGTACCAATGCGATAGCTGCAATGAACACGAAGAAGAGGAGCACCAGCTCGATAACGAGGAGCAGTGCGCCGCCGGTCGTGCTGGAGAACTTGGAACCGGCCTCCGCGACGAGCGCGAAGGGGAGACGAGCGATAATACCCACCATAATGATGAGGGAAATACCGTTGCCGATACCACGGTCGGTAATCCTTTCACCGAGCCACATCACGAACATCGTACCACCGATCAACAGGATGGTGGAGACGAGGTTGAACATGAAGTTGCTCCAGCCCAGCGTATTCACGGCGATAAACGCGCTTGAAGGAATCTGCTGGTGGAGGTTGGCCATATAAGCGGGGCCCTGGATGCACAAGATCAGAATGGTCAGGTATCTTGTCATCTGGTTCATCTTCCTTCTGCCGCTTTCGCCCTCCATCTGGAGTTTCCGGAAATAGGGGACGAACACGCCGAGAAGTTGGATGACGATGGATGCCGAGATGTAGGGCATCACACCGAGGGCGAAGATAGAAGCATTACCGAACGCACCGCCGGAAAACATGTTCAAAAGGCCGACAAGACCTTCGGAAGAGGTTTCCTGCAGACGAGCCAGTTGCGTGGGATCGATACCGGGCAAAACCACGAAGCTGCCCAGTCGATACACGAGCAGCAAAAGGAAGGTATAACCAATCCTTTTGCGCAGCTCTTCTATCTTGAAGATGTTCTGAATAGTCTGAATCAGCTTCTTCATAATTATTTAGCAATGGTTGCAGTTCCGCCCAACGCCTCGATCTTTGCCTTTGCAGACTCGGAGAAAGCATTCGCCTGAACATCGATCTTGACGGTCAGTTCGCCTTTGCCCAGAATCTTGATGAGGGCGTTCTTTCCGGCGAAACCGGCGTTCTTGATGTCGTCTACCGTAATGGCGGTCAGGCCTTTGTCTTTGGCCAAGGACTCCAGAACGGAGAGGTTGATAGGCTTGTACTCAACACGGGTGGGGTTGGTGAAACCGAATTTGGGAAGGATTCGCTGGATAGGCATCTGGCCACCCTCGAAACCTCTCTTGCGGGAATAACCGGAACGGGATTTGGCACCGTTCATACCACGGGTGGACTGTCCGCCCCGGGTGGAGCCTTCGCCGCGACCCACTCTCTTCCTGGAAGAGGTGGAACCTTTGGCAGGGGTTAAATTATTGAGTTTCATCTTGTGTTTCCTCCTTATTTAACTTCTTCTACGTTGACAAGGTGAAGCACTTTCTGCACCATGCCGTTGATGACGGGGTTGGCTTCCTTCACAACGCTGTGATGAAGCTTGCGGAGACCGAGCGCGTCGAGATTGGCTCTCTGACGTTTGTCCGCGCTGTTTCTGCTCCGAGTCAAAGTGATTTTAATCTGTGCCATAACACGTATCTCCTTTAACCGTTAAAAACATTGTTCATCGTCACGCCGCGCAGACCGGCCACGGTGTAAGCGTCGCGCAGTTCGTTGAGGGCGCCGATGGTCGCTTTGACCAGGTTGTGAGGGTTGGAAGAACCTTTGGACTTCGCCAAAACGTTGTGGATACCCACGGACTCGAACACGGCACGCATAGCACCACCCGCCTTGACACCGGTACCGGGAGCGGCCGGTTTCATGAAGACGCGGGCGCCGCCGAATTTGAATTCCTGCTCGTGAGGAATCGTACCGTTGAGAACGGGAATCTTGATCAGGTTCTTCTTGGCATCCTCGATGCCCTTGGAAATAGCGGTCGTAACCTCATTGGCTTTACCGAGGCCATAGCCGACAACGCCATTTTCGTCACCCACCACCACGATGGCGGCAAAGCTGAAGTGACGACCACCCTTGGTGACCTTGGTCACACGCTGGATGGCTACCAGTCTGTCCTTGAGGTCAAGGTCAGAGGTCTTTACTCTTTTAACATTTGTATTTGCCATAGCCTTTTAGAATTTCAAGCCAGCTTCACGAGCGGCTTCAGCCAAACTTTTAACTCTTCCGTGATAGAGGTAACCTCCGCGGTCGAAAGACACGGTCTCGATACCGGCGGCGAGGGCGCGCTCAGCGATTTTCTTACCGACAATCGCGGCGGCTTCCTGTCCCGCTTTGCCTTTGCAGACGGCGGCGAGTTCTTTATCGTTGGAAGCGGCGGCGGCCAGGGTCACGCCCTTGAGGTCGTCCACCAATTGCACATAAATCTGTTTGTTGCTTCTGAAAACAACCATACGAGGCCTTTCAGCTGTGCCGTTGACAACTTTGCGGATACGGAAGTGAATCCTTTTCCTTCTTTCAATTTTATTCAATGCCATAACTTAGTCCTCCTATTATTTAGCGCTGGCAGACTTACCGGCCTTGCGACGAAGCTGTTCGCCGACAAACTTGATACCCTTGCCCTTGTACGGTTCGGGAGCACGCAGAGAGCGGATCTTCGCGGCCACCTGACCCAACAGCTGTTTGTCGCAGCTCTTGAGAATCAACACGGGGTTCTGGCCTTTCTTCACCTCGGCGGCCTGAGCCTTCACTTCCTTGGGAAGCATGAAGTGGATCAGGTGGGAATAACCCAGGGTGAGAACCAGCAGCTGTCCATTGACATCTACACGATAACCCACACCGACGAATTCCTGACGGATCTCGAAGCCCTCGGAAACACCGACCACCATGTTGTGGATGAGTGCACGGTACAGACCGTGGAGGGAACGATGACGAGGAAGATCGGTCGGACGGGTCAATTTAATGACATTGTCCTCAACGGTGACCTTGATATCAGGATCGACTACCTGACTCAGTTCGCCGAGAGGTCCTTTAACCTTCACCACATTGCCGGCGACTTCGCAAGTCACTTTGGCAGGGAGGTTTACAGGCAATTTACCAATTCTTGACATTTTCTTTCCTTATTAAATTAATAGACATAACAAATCACTTCACCGCCGACGTTGAGGTCTTTGGCCTCTTTGTCCGTGATGACGCCCTTGGAGGTGGAAAGGATGGCGATGCCGAGTCCGTTGAGGACACGGGGCATGTTCTCCACATCCGCATAACGACGCAGACCGGGGGTGGAAACGCGATCAATCTTCTTGATGGCGGGAGCCTTGGTCTGGGGGTGATACTTCAGGGCGATTTTGATGGTATTGAAAGGCGTGCCCTCGACCACTTTGTAGCTGAGGATATAGCCTTTTTCGCAAAGAATCTTGGTGATGGCCACCTTCATCTTGGAAGAAGGGACCTCGACAATCTTCTTTCCTGCAAGATACGCATTGCGTACTCTGGTCAGGTAATCTGCAATAGGATCAGTCATTTTCTTGCTTTTTTTGTGTTTCTCTTACCAACTGGCTTTCTTTACACCGGGGATGAGACCGTTGGCGGCCATCTCACGGAACTGAATACGGCTGAGGCCGAAGGCTCTCATATATCCTTTGGGACGTCCGGTGAGGGAGCAACGGTTGTGCATGCGGCAGGCCGCGGAGTTCTTGGGGAGCTTGTCAAGAGCAGCCCAGTCACCGGCCTCTTTCAGCGCTTTGCGCTTTGCGGCATATTTTGCAACCAGTTTCGCGCGTTTTACTTCGCGGGCTTTCATGGATTCTTTTGCCATTGTGCTTATTCTTTAGTTATTTTTCTTCTTAAAGGGCAATCCGAACTCACGCAGAAGGGCATAAGCCTCCTGGTCGGTTTTGGCGGTCGTCACAAAGGTGATTTCCAGACCGAGGATCTTGGTAATCTTGTCGATGTCGATTTCAGGGAAAACAATCTGCTCCTTGATGCCGAGGGTGTAATTGCCCTTGCCGTCCATCTTGGAGGCGATGCCGTTGAAGTCGCGGATGCGAGGGAGGCTGACGCGAATCAGACGCTCGAGGAATTCGTACATCTTGGTGGCGCGCAAGGTGACCTTCACACCGATAGGCATGCCCTTACGGAGTTTGAAGTTGGAGATATCCTTGCGGGAAGAAGTGATGACGGCTTTCTGGCCGGTGATGGTGGTGAGCTCGCTCTGGGCCACCTCAACCAGCTTCTTGTCACCGGTCGCATCGCCCACGCCCTGGTTGATGGTAATCTTCACCAGCTTGGGGCACTGCATGACGGTCGTGTAACCGAACTCTTTGACGAGCTTCGGAACAATCTCATCTTTATAGACCTTCTGAAGGGTAGGAACGTATCCTGCGGGGACAGCAGCCTGCTGTGCCTGCGCTTTTTCTTTCTTTGCCATTACTTGATCTCCTCTCCGGATTTTTTGGCTACCCTGACTTTCTTGTCACCTTCGATCTTCATCGCGACGCGGGTGGGCTTGCCACTCTTCGGGTCGATCAGCTGAAGATTGGAGATATGGATGGGAGCCTCTTGTTTGATAATGCCGCCCTGGGGGTGTTGGGCGTTGGGTTTGGTGCTTTTGCTCACCACATTGACACCCTCGACGATGGCACGGTCCTTGGCGGGAATCACTTCCAGCACCTTGCCAGTCTTGCCTTTGTCGTTACCGGCGTTCACATACACGGTATCGCCTTTTTTGATATGCAATTTCTTCATAACTTCTCTAGATTAAAGGACTTCCTGTGCAAGGGACATAATTTTGGTATAGGCCTTCTGGATATCCTGCGAGAGACATTTGACCTTCGGGTTATCGCGCAAGTCTCTTGCGACGGGACCGAAGATACGGGTTCCGCGGAGTTCTCCGGCGTTGCTCAAAAGAACGCAGGCGTTGTCGTCAAAGCGGATGTAAGAACCGTCGGGACGACGGATTTCCTTCTTGGTGCGCACCACCACGGCTTTGCTGATGGAGCCTTTCTTGGTGTCGCCTCCGGGGATGGCGCTCTTGACAGCCACGACAATCAAGTCACCGATTGTGGCATAACGATGACGGGTACCACCCAGCACACGGATGCAAAGCACTTCCTTTGCGCCGCTGTTGTCCGCCACCTGTAAACGTGTTTCCTGTTGTATCATTGCTATTTGGCTTTTTCAACGATTTCTACTAATCTCCAGTTCTTGGTTTTGCTCAAAGGACGGGTTTCCATAATGCGGACGGTGTCACCGACCTGGCATTCGTTCTTCTCATCCTGGGCATAGAACTTGGTGGTCTTTTTGACAAACTTCCCGTAGATGGGGTGTTTCTCTTTGGTCTCAACGGCAACGACGATGGTCTTGTCCATCTTGCTGCTGACCACGATACCTATTCTTTCTTTACGAAGATTTCTTTCCATGGGAGTCAATGTTAGTTCTGTTTCTCTTTTTGGGCCAGGACCGTCATCATGCGGGCGATATCCCTTCTGGTCTTGGCGATTTTGGATGTGTTCTCCACAGGAGTGACAGTGTGGTTGAGCTTCATGGTGTCGAGGTTGGCTTTCTCGACTTCAATGCGGTCGCGAAGATCGGCGACGGACATTTCTCTTGCTTCAGCTGCTTTCATATTCCGTTCTCCTTATTATTATTCGACATAATCCCTGCGGACGACAAACTTCGTCGTGATGGGGAGTTTCTGGGCGCCCAGGCGGAGCGCTTCTTTCGCTACCTCGAGGGAGACGCCTTCAATCTCGATGAGGATACGGCCCGGAGTAACGGGAGCGACGAATCCTTCGGGATTACCTTTACCCTTACCCATACGCACCTCAGCAGGTTTCTTGGTGTAAGGCTTGTCAGGGAAGATCCTGATCCAGACTTTACCTTCACGTTTCATGTGACGTGAAACAGCCTGACGGGCAGCCTCAATCTGACGACCGGTCAGCCAGCAGTTTTCCAGCGTTTTGATTCCAAAAGAACCGAACGCAAGCTGGTTGCCTCTCTGCGCAAGACCTTTCATACGGCCTTTCTGCTGCCTTCTGAATTTGGTTTTCTTTGGTTGTAACATTGTCTTATTACTTTAGTCAAAATCCTAATAAAACATTGATTTTCAGCAACTTGCTTACAATCACCCCACTTTTTGGGACTGCAAAGTTAGTAAAAATTCTTCAAATACAAACACTCTTGCAAAAATTTATTAAACTTTTGCGACCAAAATATTCGATATTTAAAATTAAGCAAATCAGATTGTTGTGATATGTGATAAATTATTTTTTATTACATTTTGGACAAAAATTATTTACAATCTCCCAAATTTTTCCTGTCGCGCCCGCATTTTGTTTCTTGAAGAGATTTGGGTAACTTTGTGCGATGAATGAAATGAGGATGGATGAAAGAACGAATATGAAGAAGAATCGTCATACCTTTATTATTATAATAGGATTGCTGTTGACGCTGTCCTCTCCGCTTGTGCGTGCAGGCGTTATCACCGGACATATCGACAAGCGGGATACAACCGTCTCGCCGGCTGCGTATGCGATGGCTTATGTGGCGGAATGCCGCACGGGGACAACCGCGAACGAGCACGGAGATTTCGTGCTTCGCCTGCCGGATAAGTACGACGGGAAAACGGTGGTGGTGGAGTATTCGCTCATCGGCTACACCTCCGTCGACCGTTCGGTGATTGTCGTCCCTGACGGCGCGCCGCAGCAGGTGGACAGCGTGGTGCTGGATTTCAGTCCCATCATGCTGGCGGCCTCTTATGTGACGGCGGATGGCAAAGACCCGGCCGAATATATTTTGGAACAGGTGTGGAAGACGGCGGACAAGAACCGTAAGAAGGTCAAGAATTACAATGCGCACGTCGAATATACGCTCGCCACGCACGAACTTCCGATGGTGGCGCATATCCTTCCGGGATTTACGCTGATGATGGCGCAGAGGTCCGGTGATGGATTACAGCATCAAACACAACGACCTTTTCGCCACGGTCGAATTGGACCGTCAGGTGAAGAACGGGGTGCGCAAAGACAGTAATCACAAAATCTTGGAAATGACCCCCGGTCTTCCCAAAAATGTGCAGAACAATATCAAGTCCATATTCGGGAAAATCGACCTCTACGGCTTGCTCTACGGGAAACAGAATGCCTGGGGCCGGAAATTCACCCGGCGCAGCGATTTCGAGTTGACCGGCAGTTATAATTATGGGGACTATATCGTAGATGTCCTGTACTGGAAGGATCCCAACAGCGATGCGACGGCCACCATTCACGTGCTGGAAGACAACTGGAGCATTCTCAAGATTCAGGTGGGCCGTCAGGAGGAAGCGGTGCAATGCGAGGCGCGTGATATCGGCGGCGGCATCTTCCTGCCCGTGAGTTTTGTGATGAAGCCCGCGCTGACCCGTATCAAGGTGAAAGACATCCCGATGTTCATCGACAGGGCCAATGCTGAAATCAAAGATAAGAACGTCCGGAAACGCGCCATCAAACTGTTGCGGGAATATCAGACGAGGGGAGAAGATTTCAATCCGTATATCGCCGCGCGTTTCAATGTCCGCTACGGCGCCGCAGAATAAGCGGCTACTTTCGAATTTCTTCTACCGTACAATCGGCGCGTCCATCCGGGAAAAGGATGCTGAGGCGGTCGCCTCGCGTTAAGGAACGGGCTCCTTTGAGCACCTTGCCGCCACCATCCAGTGCCAGCACATAGCCGCGTTTGAGGATGTTGCGGGGATCTGCGGAAAGAATGCGGTTCTCCAGCAGGTCGATGCGTGACTCCATTCGGGAAATTTTGGCGCTGAAGGCCATCACCAGTCGCGATACATAGGAGGAAATATGTTCGTCTTCCTGCTGGTAAATATCCAGCAGCCAGTCGGCCAGTGCGGTGGGCGTTTTCACAGAATCGTAGGCAACCTCGTCGCAGATGTGATGGTCCTGGTCGTGCCCCACGGCCGTGAGCACCGGAATGGGACAGTCGGCAATCGCCACGGCGAGGTCGTAGTCGTCGAAGCAGAGCAAATCGAGTTTGGAACCGCCGCCCCGCAGTATCATAATCAGGTCGAAGGGGGCTTCGCTTGTATCGGAAACGCCGACAGCCGCCGCTTCATTCAAGGCCGCCGCCATAGAAGCGGGCGCCTGTGTCCCTTGCATCATTGCGGGGAACAAAACCGTCTGAAAGGCGAAGCCGTATTCGTTTTCGTGCAGGTGGCGCATGAAATCTCTGTAGCCGGCGGCATCTTCCGCGGAAATCACGGCAATCCGATAAGGCAGTGCCGCCAATGCCAAGGCTTTCTGTGTGTCAAACCGTCCTTCTTTGCGGAGCCGGGCGATGGTCTTCTGCCGGGCCTCCTCTTGCGCTCCCAACATCACGGATGCGTCCACGTCGTTGACAATCAGCGACAGCCCGTAGAGTTCGCTATAGTTGATCCGAACCTGGAAAAGCAGGGTCATTCCCTCTTGCAAGGGGGAGCCGATCACCGATTCGAAATAGTTGCTGATGATGGTAAATTTCCCCGCCCAGATGATGGCCCGTACCTTGGCGGTCAGCGTGCCGTCTTCATCCGACTGGGAGAGTTCCAGGTAGCAGTGGCTGCCCCGACGCGCTTTGATGGAGCTGATTTCCGCCCGTACCCACAGCATTTCGGGGAAAGCCTCTTCCAGGCCCTCCCGCACCAAAGTCTGCAGGTCGTAGAGTTCGATGAATTTCTGTTCGGACATCGTTTAGTCCAGTTTCAGTACAGCCATGAAGGCGCTCTGAGGCACTTCGACGGTGCCGATCTGGCGCATCCGCTTCTTGCCCTGTTTCTGTTTTTCGAGCAGTTTGCGTTTACGGGTGATGTCGCCGCCGTAGCATTTGGCCGTCACATCCTTGCGTACCTGACGGACCGTCTCGCGGGCGATGATTTTCGCTCCGATAGCGGCCTGGATGGCGATGTCGAATTGCTGGCGCGGAATCAGTTCCTTGAGTTTCTCGCAGATTTTCCGACCGAACTCATAGGCGTGGTCCGCGTGAATCAAAGAGGAAAGGGCGTCGGCGGGTTCACCGTTAAGCAGGATGTCCAGCTTGACCAACTTGGACTCTTTGTAGCCGCAGACGTGGTAGTCGAAGGAGGCGTAGCCTTTGGAAATGCTCTTGAGCCGGTCGTAGAAGTCGAAAACAATCTCGGACAGGGGCATTTCGTAGGTCAGTTCGAGCCGGTCAGCGGTCAGGTAGTGCTGTCCTTTGAGCGTACCCCGCTTGTCCAGGCAAAGTTTCATAATCGGTCCGTAGAAGTCTGATTTGCTGATGACCTGCGCCTGAATGTAAGGCTCTTCGATATGGTCGATGAGGGTAGGAGCGGGCATTCCTGACGGATTGTGTACGTCCAGCACTTCACCCTGGGTGGTATAGACTTTATAGGAAACGTTGGGGACGGTGGTGATCACGTCCATTCCGAACTCGCGGAAAAGACGTTCCTGCACGATTTCCAAGTGCAGCAGCCCCAGGAAGCCGCAGCGGAAACCGAAGCCAAGGGCCAGGGAGGATTCCGGTTCGAAGACCAGCGAGGCGTCGTTGAGTTGGAATTTCTCCAGCGAAGCACGCAGCTCTTCGTACTGGTCCGTTTCTACCGGGTACATGCCGGCGAAAAGCATCGGTTTGACTTCTTCGAAACCCGCGATGGCCTTTTCGCAAGGGGTTTCCGTGAGGGTGATGGTGTCGCCCACCTTCACTTCGGAAGCCATTTTGATGCCGCTGATGATATAGCCCACACTGCCGCAGGGAATCTCGTCGCGGGGGCAGAGTTTCATCTTGAGCACGCCCACTTCGTCGGCTACATATTCCTTGCCGGTGTTGAAGAATTTCACTTTGTCACCGGTGCGGATGGTGCCTTGTTCTACTTTGAAATAGGCGATGATACCTCGGAAGGAGTTGAAAATTGAGTCGAAAATCAGGGCCTGCAGCGGGGCTTCCGGGTCGCCTTTCGGCGCGGGGATTTTCTCCACAATCGCGTCCAGGATTTCGGCGACGCCTTCCCCGGTCTTGGCGGAGCAGCGGAGCACGTCTTCGCTCTTGCAACCCAACAGGTCCACAATCTGGTCCGTCACCACTTCGGGCATGGCGGATTCCACGTCGATTTTGTTGAGGACGGGGATGATTTCGAGGTCGTGTTCGATGGCCAGGTAGAGGTTGGAGATAGTCTGGGCCTGAATGCCTTGGGTGGCGTCTACGACCAGAAGTGCTCCTTCGCAGGAGGCGATGGCGCGGGACACTTCGTAGGAAAAGTCCACGTGTCCCGGGGTGTCGATCAGGTTGAGGATGTAGGGTTCCCCTTTTCCTTGGGCGCCGGAACGAGGCCGGTATTCCATCTGGATGGCGTGGCTCTTGATGGTGATGCCTTTTTCTTTCTCCAGGTCCATCGAGTCCAGCACCTGGTTCTCCATTTCCCGCGTATCCAGCGTTTGCGTCAGTTCCAGCATGCGGTCGGCCAGGGTGCTTTTCCCATGGTCAATATGGGCGATGATACAAAAGTTTCGGATATGGGATTGTGCGATGGACATACGGACTTTTCGTTTTAGTCCGCGAAGATACTAAATTTTTTGCATTGAGAAATAATGCTTACTTTTGCAAATAATCTGATGGGGTCCGAAGGACCGGATATACTATGGCAGAAATCAAAAAAGAACGGCTTTTATCCTTGGATGTGCTCCGGGGAGCGGATTTGTTCTTCCTGCTGATTCTGGGGCCGGTCTTGCGCGCGGTCGTGAAGGCGGCGGAAGGGCCGCTCTGGCTGGGCGATCAGCTTCAGCACGTTAAGTGGGAAGGGTTTGTCGCCTGGGATATCATTATGCCGCTGTTCTTGTTCATGTCCGGCATTACCATTCCGTTCTCATTGGCGAAATACAGGCAGGGGCTCAAGCCCGACAAAGCTTTTTATCTGAAAATGCTGCGTCGCCTGTTTCTGCTCTTCCTATTGGGCTGGCTCGTGCAGGGCAATCTGCTGGAATTTCAGTGGAAACTCTTTCATCCCTATGCGAATACCTTGCAGGCGATTGCCGTGGGTTATGTGGCGACGGCCTTGTTGTTCGTTCATTGCCGTCCCCGTACGCAAATCCTCTGGTGCGCGGGCTTCTTCGCCGCCTACCTGCTGGCCTTCATCCTGACGGGGATGAACACCGATCCGCAGGAAAATGTGGCGATGTGGGTGGACAAAGCGGTTTTGGGGGCTCATCGGGACGGGGTGCGCTTTTTGGAGGACGGGAGCTGGGTGTTCCGCAAGAGTTACCAGTACACCTGGATTCTTTCCAGTCACAACTTCATCGTCACCGTATTCCTGGGCTGTTTCACCGGACAGTTGCTGCGGGCCAAAGGCGGCAAGTATTCCACCACGTTCTGCCTGGTGATTTTCGGCGTCGCTTTGGTGGCGGCCGGTTGGCTGTTGAGTTGCTATTTCCCCATTATCAAGAAAATCTGGAGCAGTTCGATGACCCTGTATTCCGGCGGTATCTGCGTGCTGTTGATGGCCCTTTTCTATTTCTGGATCGACGTCAGGGGGCACAAAGCCCATTGGAATTGGCTGCGGATTTTCGGTCTGAACTCCATCGCGGCTTACACGCTGGGTGAGTTGGTGGATTTCTCCAGCATTCCGAAATCGCTGTTTTTCGGTTTCAACCAGTGGTTGGGCCCGTGGTACGACGTCCTGCTCGTCTGCGGAGAGGTGGGCGTCCTTTTCCTGATTATGTACGCCTTGTATAAATTGAACGTGTTTTTGAAAGTATAGTGATATGAGAACGCTTAAAGTCATCGTTTTATTTCTGCTCGTGACGGGCCTGTTCACCGGTTGTTGCGAACCGTCGCTCATCAAAACGAAGGTCCCTGCTCGTCCGGCCGGACAGGAGGATGTCATCGGACTGACCGTCGCCCCGTTGGATACCGTGCGTGTCGGGGTCGTGGGCTTGGGAATGCGGGGAACGCACGCGGTCCGGCGTCTGTTGAAGATTCCCGGAGTGGAGATTACGGCCTTGTGCGACCTGCGCGAGGGACCGGTGGAAGACAACCAGGCACGCCTGGGCCGTCGCGGTCGGAAACCCGCCCAGTGTTACAGCGGCAGCGAAGATTGCTGGAAAGGCCTCTGCGCGCAGGAAGATGTGGACTTGGTCTATATCTGCACCGACTGGCTCACCCATACGCCGATCGCCCTCTGCGCGATGGAGAACGGGAAACACGCTGCCATCGAAGTGCCGGCTGCGTTGGATCTGGATCAGATATGGGCGCTCATCGATATGGCAGAAAAGAAGCGTGTCCACTGCATGATGTTGGAGAATTGTGTCTATGACTTTTTCGAATTGACGACGCTTCAGGCGGCACAGGACGGGGCCTTCGGAGAAATTGTTCACGCGGAAGGTGCTTATCACCACAATCTGGACGCGTTCTGGGGCGGTTATTGGAACAACTGGCGGCTGGACTACAACAGCAAGCACCGCGGCGACAACTACCCCACGCACGGCATCGGTCCCATCTGTCAGGTTCTGAACATGCACCGGGGCGACCGGATGACCCGGCTGGTCTCAATGGATTCCAAGCCCTTCAACGGTCCGAGGTGGATGAAAATGTACACGGGGAGCGAATGCCCGGACTTTGCGCAAGGCGATGAGACCAACACCCTCATCCGCACGGAAAGCGGCAAGACGATGCTGATTCAACACGATGTGATGACCCCGCGTCCGTACGACCGCCTCTATCGCTTGGTCGGAACGGACGGCTATGCGGGCAAGTACCCCATCAAATTATATTGTTTCCGCGAAGCCCCTGCGGAAGATGTGGACGCCGACCATATCCCGGAAGAAAAAATCTACACGGATGCCGAATTGGACGCGGTGATGCAGCAACATCGCCCCGCCATTCTAACCGAAGAACTGGAGGCCTTGGCCAAGAAAGTCGGCGGTCACGGCGGTATGGACTTCCTGATGGACTATCGTATGATTTATTGTCTGCGCAACGGTCTGCCTTTGGATATGGATGTCTATGATTTGGCGGAATGGTGCTGCATCGCGCCGCTTTCCCGCCTGTCGCTTGAAAACGGCAACCGTCCCGTCGAAGTCCCCGACTTCACCCGCGGCGCCTGGCAGAAAGTCCAAGGCTTCAAGCACTGTTTGAAATAAGAGAGAAGATGAAACGCATTACAATCCTCGTTGCATTGCTGGGTCTTGTGCTGGCCTCATCGTGCCAGTCTCGTCAGCAGCAAGCGGTCACCCCCGTCGATTTTTCCCAAGTGAAAATCAATGAGGGCTTCTGGTCTCCGGTCCTGGAACGGCACAAACAGACGACGATGGCCGTCTGCATCGACCAGATCGAGAACCAGACCGGCCGTATTCAGAATTTTATCAACGCGGCCAAAAAGGAAGGAAAACATTCGGGTATATATTTTGACGATTCCGATGTGTATAAGGCTTTGGAGGGTTTCGCTTATTCTTTGGTCAACCATCCCGATTCTGTTCTTGAGGCCAAGTGCGACGAGTGGATTGACTGGATGGCGGCCGCCCAGCAGGAAGATGGCTATCTGAACACTTATTATACCCTGACGGGTATTGAAAACCGCTGGACGGATATGAACAAGCACGAGATGTATTGTGCCGGGCATCTGTTCGAGGCGGCTGTCGCTTATTACAAAGCGACCGGCAAACGCAAGTTGCTGGATGTTTCGTGTCGTTTTGCCGACCACATGATGTCGATTTTCGGTCCCGAGAAACGTCATTGGGTACCTGGTCACGAGGAGGTGGAATTGGCCCTGGTCAAACTCTATGAGACGACGGGGCAGAAAAAATACCTGGATTTCGCCCATTGGCTGATTGAAGAAAGGGGACACGGATACGGGGTCTATGACATCCATTTCAAAGACCAGCCCGAATATTTTCAGGACGACCGGCCGGTTGCGGAAATGCGTAGCATTGCCGGCCACGCGGTCCGGGCCATGTTCCTGTATTGCGGAATGGTGGATGTCACTTCTTATCTGGGAACATCCGACTATATGGTGGCGTTGGACAGCCTGTGGGAGGATGTGGTCTGCCGCAATATGTACATTACGGGCGGCATCGGCCAGTCCAAGAGCAACGAAAGAGGCTTATTGCGAGACCTGCGCCAGTGTCGGCATGGTGTTGTGGAACTGGCGCATGATGCGGATGACCGGAGATGCCAAGTATGTTGATGTGTTGGAAAAATCGATGTACAACGGAGCCTTGGACGGCATTTCCCTGACGGGCGACCGTTTCTTCTATGTCAATCCGCTGGCCTCCGACGGAAACCACCATCGCAAGGCCTGGTATGGATGCGCTTGCTGCCCGAGCCAGCTTTGCCGTTTCCTTCCTTCGATGGGCAACTACATCTACGGAATGTCCGACAAGGGGCTGTATGTGAATCTGTTCATCCCTTCCAACGCCCATTGCAGCAAGGACCTGGAGGTGGAGCAGCAGACCGCCTACCCGTGGGACGGACGGGTGGAATTGACTCTGCATCCGCGCAAAACTTGGAACAAGGAGGTTCGCATCCGCATTCCGGCCTGGTGCCGGGAGGCTTCGCTCATGGTCAACGGCCAGGCGGTGGGTTCCGTTCAAGAGGGGAATCTGTCGATGGACAAGGGCTACGCCGTTCTGTCCGGTTCCTGGAAGGAGGGCGACAAAATCGTGCTGGATATGAACCTGCCCGTTCGGGTGGAAGCGGCCGACCCGCGTGTCAAGGAAGACGAGGGCCTCCGCGCCGTCCTGCGCGGTCCGCTTGTCTATTGTATGGAAGAATGCGACAATCCCCAATTTGATAAACTGTCCCTAACGCCCGACACGCAGTTCACGCTGACCGAGGAACGTCCGCTGCCAGACGACATCCGTTGCATCACGGCGACGGGCAAGGGCGGGGACATTACGCTCATTCCTTATTTTGCCTGGGACAACCGCGCTCCCGGCAAGATGCAGGTGTGGATTCCTTACCAAGAATAACGAAATGAAAAAGAAAGAAGAGGCCTTTGATTATGCCAAGGCGGTCGCCGAACTGGAGGAGATCGCCGCGAAGGTGGAGGATGCATCGACCAGCATCGATGATATCGATTGTTATATCAAGCGGACCAAGGAGTTGGTCGAGGCTTGCCGTCAGTACTTGCGCAGCAACCGCGAGACGCTGACTGCAATGGATAAGTAGCCGCGTCATTATTGAACCTTTATTTGCAAGCTTATGGCGAAAAAGAAAAAGCTTCCGATGCTCTACGAAATGGACCCCTATTTGGAGCCTTTCAAGGGGAAAATCGATGAACGGCACGCCCGTTACGCCGCCCAGCGCGACAAGATGAGCGTGAACGGCTCACTTTCCAAGGGCGTCAACAACCAGATGTACTACGGCCTGCACAAGATGGACGACGGCCGCTGGGTGTTCCGGGAATGGGCGCCCAACGCCAGTAAAATCTATCTGGTCGGTGATTTCAACAACTGGAAACGCACCGAGGCCTTCGCCTTGAAGCCCGTGGGCGGCGGCAATTGGGAGTTGATGCTGGATGAGTTTTTCCTCTCTCACGGGACTTTGTACAAACTTTTTGTCGAGTGGCCCGGCGGGGGTGGCGAGCGCTTGCCGGCCTATGTGACGCGGGCGGTCCAGGACGAAGAGACCAAGGCGTTCTGTGCCCAGGTCTGGGATCCGGAGAAGCCTTATAAATGGCGCCGTTCCCGTCCGAAAAGGACCTGCGCTCCGCTGATTTACGAATGCCATATCGGGATGAGCGGCGAGAAAGAGGGCGTGGCGACTTTCGAAGAATTCCGCAAAGACGTGCTTCCGCGCGTGGCGGATTTGGGCTACAACACCCTTCAGATTATGGCCCTGCAAGAGCATCCTTACTATGGCTCCTTCGGCTATCAAGTCTCCAATTTCTTCGCCCTTTCTTCCCGCTTCGGCACTCCCGAAGAGTTCAAACGGCTGGTGGATGAGGCACACGCCAAGGGCATCGCCGTCGTGATGGATGTGGTACATTCCCATTCCGTGGACAATGAGGCGGAAGGCCTGAGCCGTTTCGACGGTCGCGACGATCTGTATTTCTATCCCGGCGAAGCCGGGCATCATCCTGCCTGGGGCTCCCGCTGTTTCGATTATGGCAAGGATGAGGTGAAATACTTCCTCCTTTCCAACCTCAAATACTGGATGGAAGAATACCGACTGGACGGTTTCCGTTTCGACGGCGTGACCAGTATGATTTACTGGGACCACGGTCTGGGACGCGACTTTTGCAGTTACGATCCTTATTTTGATGCCGGCGTGGATGAAAACGCGCTTGACTACCTGGCCCTGGCCAATATGCTGATTCGGGAATTGTACCCGGATGCCATCACCATCGCCGAAGAGGTGAGCGGAATGGCCGGAATGGCGGCTCCCTTCGAGCAGGGGGGCGTGGGTTTCGGCTACCGGATGAGCATGGGCGTAGCGGACCATTGGATTAAGTGGATCAAGACGCTTTCGGACCAAGAGTGGAATATGGGAGAGATGTGGTGGGAACTCACGACCAAACGGGCGGACGAGAAGACCATCAGTTATGCCGAGTGTCACGATCAGGCAATGGTGGGGGACAAGACCATCATCTTCCGCCTGATGGATGCGGAAATGTACACCGCGATGAACAAGGGTTCGCAGTCGCTCGTCGTGGACCGGGGCATCGCCCTGCACAAGATGATCCGGCTGATTACCTTGGCCACGGCCGGCAACGGCTATCTCAACTTCATGGGCAATGAATTCGGTCATCCGGAATGGATTGATTTCCCCCGCGAAGGGAACGGATGGTCTTTCAAATACGCCCGCCGGCAATGGTCGCTGGCGGATTCGGACCTTTTGCGCTACAAATCTTTGAATGCTTTTGACCGGGATATGATTCATCTGGCCGCCCGCGAAGGGCTGCTGGAGGCGGCTCCCGAGGCGCTGGTCATCGACCAGGAGAAAAAGGTGTTGATTTTCAAGCGACGCGATTGCATCTTCGCCGCCAATTTCAACCCGACCGAATCGTTCTCGGACTACGGCTTTGCCGTTCCGGCCGGAAAATACGAGCTGGTCCTGGACACCGACGAGGCGGAATATGATGGTTTTTCCCGTATCAAGAAGGGAGAGCCCCACTTTACCCTTGACCAGAAATCCTCCAACGGACCCTGGCACTACGACAAGTCCCTCTTCCTCTACCTTCCCGCCCGCACCATGCAAGTCCTCCGGAAAGTTGACTGATAAATCCCTCCGCTTCCGCAATGCCATCGCGCTTACGTACAGACGCGATTAGATGAAAAACACCTTGCAAAATTGTCTGATTTGCTCTGTCTTTGTCAATCCGTTCGATCAATCAATCATTCATTCTTTCTCTCTTTGTAAATATTGGCACTATGATACGCAACTACTTCAAATCCCTTAGGACTGTCTGGATGATGACAGCCCTTCTCCTGCTTTCCGCCTGCAACGGCAAAGTGGACCAAGACCTCATTGACTCCATCACCGGCAAGATTTCCGTAGTGCAGGTCATCATCGACCAGGAGGACTTCACGATGAAGGTGGGTGAAAGTACCCAATTGACGGCCAAAGTGCTTCCGGAGGATGCGACGGACAAGACCGTCACCTGGAGTTCTTCGAATGAGGATGTTGTGATGATTTCCAGCAGCGGCAAAGCCAAAGCAGAAGGTCCCGGGGAAGCGACCATTACCGCCAAGGCGGGCGGCAAGTCGGACTTCATCACGATAACGGTTGAAGGTGGAAGCGATCCGGTAAGCACAGGAACTTCCGTGACGGTGGGCTCTGAAAAGGTTTCTGCCGTGAGTGTGGTGTTGAAGGGCAAGGCGAACCTGGGTCCGACGGTCCCGTTTAATCTGTACCTGGGATTTGAGTATAAGAAAAATGCAGAGGCATTGGTGCCTTCCACCCCAGTCCCTGCGACCAGCCCCGATGACGATTATAACTTTTCTGCCATCCTTTCCGGTTTGGAGCCGGGAGTCATTTATTCTTTCCGTAGTGTTGTTACGCAGGATGGTCAGACCTTTTACGGAACCCCGATGACTTTTACAACAAAAGATCTTGCTTCCATGTTCGGTACGCTGGACGCCAGCGAGATTGCGGATTATAGCGTGATTTTGAACGGCAAGTTGGATCTGACGGATGTGCAATGTACGACGAATGAGTACGGCTTCTACTGGGGTATTTCCGAAGACAGCCAGACCACCTATGTAAAAGGCGGGGAGATTGCTGAAAATGCCTATTCCGCAGCGCTCACCAACCTTTCTCCGGTGACGCAATATTGGTATAGGGCCTATCTGAAACTGGATGATCAGACTTTCTATGGAGATGTCAAAACAGTCACAACCATTTGGAATCCCGTTACGGGAGTCAAACTGAACAGAACCCAATATACATTCAATACGATAGGCAATACGCTGACCTTGACCCCGACCGTGAGTCCTACCGATGCGACGAACAAAGCGGTAAGTTGGAAATCCTCCAAAACATCAGTGGCCACGGTAGACGCCAACGGCAAGGTGACCGCAGTAGGCAATGGCGCTGCGACCGTCACGGTCACGACCGATGACCAGGGCAAGACGGCCACCTGCGAGATAACGGTCGCTCAGTGGGTCACGGGCATCACGCTAGACAAGACCACGCTGGCTCTCAACGAAGGGCAGACGGTAACGCTCTCGCCGACCATATCCCCGAGCAACGCCAATGATAAGTCGGTCACTTGGTCGTCCAGTAACACGGATGTCGCTACGGTGGACCAGGAGGGACTGGTTATGGCGGTAGGAACGGGTACGGCCACCATTAAGGCGACGGCAAAGGACGGCAGCGGAGTGTATGGACGTTGTTCTGTCGCGGTGCTTCAGACATCCGGCGCCGTGGACCTAGGCTTGAGTGTCAAGTGGTCTTCCTGCAACCTTTGCGAATCCGGTTTCGTCACTTCTCCCGAGATATACGGCGACTACTACACTTGGGGCGAGACGCAGCCGTATTATGCGGAAGGGCATAGCCAGGACAATCCTTGCAGCAGTTGGCGTTCCCGTACGAATCCTGTGATTACCGGTTACAATTGGTCTTCTTACAAGTGGTGCAACGGTTCGTACACCACCCTCACAAAGTACAATACCAATAGCAGTTATGGTGGCACGGTCGATAACAAGACGGTCCTTGAGGCCAATGATGATGTTGCCCACGTGAAATTGGGCGGCGGATGGCGTATGCCTACGTATGCCGAGTGGACGGAGTTGGGGAACAATTGCACTTGGACCTGGACTACAAACTACAACGGAACCGGAGTGGCTGGCAGGATTGTCACCAGCAACAAGAACGGCGCCAGCATCTTCCTTCCCGCCGCTGGCCTCCGGAGCGGTACCGGTCTCTTCTATGTCGGTTCCAACGGCTACTATTGGTCCTCTTCCCTCAATACGGACACCCCGCGCGACGCGTGCATCGTGCGCTTCGGTTCAGGCGGTGTCGGCAGGGACTACGGCTACCGTTACCTCGGGCTCTCTGTCCGTCCTGTTTCAGAATAAATTTTGCTTGCAATAAAGGACGGCCAGGGCCTCAGCCCAGCCGTCCGGCTGAATGCGGATGCGTTCAGCGTAAAATCCTCGTCTCTTGGGCGAAGCCCCCAAAACGGCCGCAGGCCGTCAAAATTTGTGTAAAAAATGACGAAACTTGAAATATGCGCAAAAGCGGTGGCCGAAATAGATATGCATATAGATAAAAACCACTAAAGTAGTTATCATGAGCTTGTTTGATGATGATTTGGTTAAAAAGGAACTTATCCCTCCGTCCTCTTATGGATGCGCTTTGACAAACGATGATTTTTTTCTGCGGGTACAGAATCGTTTTGATCTTGATAATGAATAGACTGATACACTACATCAGTTTTATCAATATCACCTTTTTGGCGAAGGCTTGATAAGTTTAACCGACACATTGATGGGCAGAAAGGGAGTTGAGGTAATTATTAAGAATGATGAAAAGGTCTTGCTGGAAGGAAGAAGTGTAGATTATCCAATCAATCCATAAATTGACAACAATAGCCATAGAGGGTTGGATGCTATTGTCCTGGTGTCTCAAAGTTTCTAAGTCATTTCCCCACACATTTCCTCAAATGATGTGTAAATCCCGATGCCGCTACAGGCCCGTAGAATGGCACATCATCACGCAATGGGGCTTCGCGAGGGGGTATTGCGTGACGGATAGGCCCCACAGGCACTTCTGTGTGGGTGTCCCGTGACACATCGTTTGACGAGGCGGCGTAAGTGTTGAGTACTCGGGCCGAAAAAGTCCCCCGGAAGGAAGCGCGAACGGACTTCTCCTATGGAGTGAGCGCCCTTTCGGGGGCGAAAGGCCCGAGCGAGAGGGCGTGCCAGCCATAGCCAGGCGTTTATAAAAAATTGCAAATTCACAAAAAATTCGGAAAAAATGTAAAAAGGTCAGAAAAAAGAAAAATTTTTCTTGACATTTCGGCTTTTGTCAAAAATGTGCTCTACCTTGCCGGCGTTGAAATGTTTAACGCTTAAAACTTATGTGTATGAGCACAACAGAACAAATTCAGATTTTCGCGGACTCGCGAATCCGTACCGCTTGGGATGACGAAACGAAGAAGTGGTATTTCTCCATTGTGGATGTGGTCGCCGTATTGACGGACAGTCAAGACCCATATCAGTATTGGCGTGTACTTAAAAGTCGCTTAAAGAAAGAGGGCAATGAAACCGTTACAAATTGTAACGCTTTGAAATTTGTCGCAAGCGACGGCAAACGTCGTCTTACAGATGTGGCTGACTAGGAGCAACTCTTCCGCTTGATTCAGTCCATCCCCTCCAAGACTCAACCGGAAGAAATTGACGAGACATCGAATTGATGCCGAGCGCACAAGCCTCTCGGGCGCCGTCAGGAAAAACTTGGCGATATTTTCGTTTATGTCCTTCTTTTTTCGTAACTTTGCGGCGAGTTTTTGTTTTTAAGCCTTCCCTTTTCCTTGCAGAGCAAGGAGCGCGGGAGGGTGGATAATGATAAGACCTATGGCATTTCTTAAATTCAACAAGGCGGAACTGGTCAACCTGTCCTACTCTCTCAAACGCGAGATTATCAGCGCGAACAAGACGGGTGCCTATTGCAACACATCCATCATCGCTTGCAATACCCGCCGTTACCACGGTCTGCTGGCCGTACCGGTCGATGCGCTGGGCGGCGGCAAGTATATGCTGCTGTCTGCATTGGACGAAAGCCTGTTTCTGGGCGGCCGCCAGTTCAACCTGGGCATCCATTGCTACGGCGACCAGTATGACCCCAAAGGCCACAAGTACGTTGTGGACTTCGAGGTGGACCCCATCCCCACCATCACCTACAAGGTGGGCGAAATCATCCTCAAAAAATCTTTCCTGCTTACGCCCGATGCGGACCAGGTGATGATTCGCTACGAGGTGCTCGCGTCTCCCTCCAAGATGACGATGACCTTGCGTCCCTTCCTCGCTTTCCGCAGCGTGCACGCCCTTACCCGGCAGAACGACCAGGCGGACACGGGCTTCCGTGCGGTGGACGGAGGTATCGCCTGCAAGCTTTATCCCGGTTTCCCGGACCTCAATATGCAGTTGAGCAACGCCAAGGCGAGTTTCAAATACTCTCCGATGTGGTATAAGAACGTGACCTATTCCGATGAATACCGTCGCGGTTTCGACTGCTTGGAAGACTTGTTTGTCCCGGGCGATTTCAGCGTGGAACTCAAGAAAGGCGATGTGCTGGTGTTTGCCGCCGGTGTCGCTCCCGTCGCTCCCCGCACCCTCAAGGCCCGTTACGACTCCCTGGCCGCCAACGCCACGCCCTATGACAACTTCCAGGATGTGCTGGCCGCCAACGCGGATCTGCTCAAGGAAAACCGGGGCGGTCACAAACGCATCAACGCCGGTTTCTCCTGGCTGGAGACGGGTCTTCTGCGGGAGACGGTCATTTCCTTGCCCGGCCTGACGCTCTATGCCAACGGGGATTGCGCCGAATTTGAAGAGATTCTGGACAACCTGATTGCGGACGAGCAGGAACGTTTGTTCCACCGGACCACGCAGGTTGAGGCCCCGTTGCGCATCGCTGACATCCTTCAGCAATATATCGACTTTGCCGGCGACGCCAAGGGCGTATGGAAGAAATACGGTCCCACCATCAAGGGCATCATCGAAAGTTACGGCCCCGGCGTGCGCAAAGAAGTCTCCCTGCATCCCAACGGCCTGTTGTGGGCCCAGATGGACGGGGTGGCCTTGTCTTGGATGAACGCCTATGTGGACGGCTGGCCTGTCACGGAAAGGGCCGGTTATCAGGTGGACACCAATGCCTGGTGGTACGACACCCTTTGCTTCGCTTTGGAAATGGAAGAGCGCTTCGGACCCAAGAAGAATCCCTTCGTCGAGAAATGGTCCCAAGTCCGGGCGCGAGTGGAGGAGAACTTCCAGGCTGTGTTCTACAATGAGTCCAAGGGCTATCTGGCCGACTACGTGGACAATGCCGGCGGACATTTCGAGGTGCGTCCCAACCAGATGGTGGCCGCCTATGTCGCCCATTCTCCCGTCGATGACGAAATCAAGAGCAAGATCATGACGGTGGTCAAGAGCGAATTGCTGACCAAACGCGGCATCCGCACCCTTTCTCCCCGCAATGTCAATTACCGGGGCGTGTACGAGGGTTCCCAGACCGAGCGTGACCTTGCTTACCACCAGGGCTGCACCCGTCCGGAATACCTGGGTATGTATATCGACGTCTATTTCCGTATGATCGGTCCGATGTTCGCCAAACGGGCGGAATACCTCTTGGAAGGTTTCCTTGAGGACCTCAGCAAGCACGGGGTGGGCGCCTTCTCCGAACTCTACGACGGGGATCCCCCGCACGAGCCTCACGGAGCCATTTCCTCCGCTTGTGCAACGGCATCGTTGTTATGGAGCGAGTATTTAATTGCAAAGAATAAATTGGTGTAATAATGAAAGTATTGATGTTCGGTTGGGAGTTTCCTCCCCATATCGCAGGCGGTCTGGGCACGGCTTGTTACGGTATGACGAAAGGACTGGCGGCCAATGATGTCGAGGTCCTCTTCGTGATGCCTTCCGCAAGCGGCGACGAAGACCAGAGCGCGGTAAAAATTATCAATGCGAGCGATGTTGCCGTGGATGTGACGACGCGCACCGTGGACGAGTTCCTCGGAAAGGTGCAGTTTGTCCATATCGGCACCAATATGATACCCTACGTCTCTCCCGAAGACTTTTCCACCATTGTCGAAGAGGAGCGCCGCCGTCAGGTCGAGGACTTCCGTATCCAGTATGGACAGAAGTTCAAATTCTCCGGCAAATACGGAGCGAACCTGATGGAAGAGGTGGCCCGCTATGCGATGGTCGGCGCGACGATCGCCCTCCAGCACAAAGATGAATTCGATGTCATCCACGCCCACGACTGGCTGACCTACCTCGCCGGCATCGCCGCCAAGCAGCTGACCGGCAAGCCCCTGGTCATCCACGTCCACGCGACTTCCTTCGACCGCAGCAGCGACGACAATATCGACACGCGTGTGTTCGACTTGGAAAAGAAAGGTATGATGATGGCGGACAAGATTATCGCCGTGAGCGACCTTACGCGCAACATCTGCATCAACAAATACGGAGCCGACCCCGACAAGGTGGTGACCGTGCACAACGCCGTGGATTTCAGCGGCCGCGAGAACATCCAGGTCGAGCGCGGCGTGAAAGACAAGGTCGTGACCTTCCTCGGCCGTGTAACCTACCAGAAAGGCCCCGAGTATTTCATCGAGGCGGCCGCCAAGATTCTCAAGCGCTGCGAACACGTGCGTTTCGTGATGGCCGGCAGCGGCGATATGCTCAACAAGTGCATCCGCCACGTCGCCCGTCTGGGCATTTCCGACCGCTTCCACTTCACCGGTTTCCTGCGCGGGACCGATGTGCAGAAGATGTTCGCCCTATCGGATGTGTATGTGATGCCGTCCATCAGCGAGCCTTTCGGTATTTCTCCGCTGGAGGCCATGCAGACCTATGTCCCGTCCATTATCAGCAAGCAGTCCGGTTGCGCGGAAATCTTGAATTACGCGCTCAAGACCGATTTCTGGGATGTGGATGCGATGGCTGATGCCATTTACGGCTTGCTCAATTATCCCGCCCTCGCCCGTGTAGCCGCTGAAAAAGGACACGAGGAGGTCAACGCCATCAAATGGGTCAATGCGGCGGCCAAGGTCAAACAAGTTTATCAGTCAGTTCTCTAAATATGAAAAAGAGTATTTGCCTTTATTTCCATGTGCATCAGCCGACCCGGCTGCGCCTTTTCCGCTTCTTCGATATTGGAAAGAGCTCGCACTATTATGACGATTTCACCAACCGGACCATCCTCAAGAGGGTAGCCCAGAAATGTTACCTGCCGGCCAACGAACTGTTGCTGGACCTCATCCAGCGCAATGGCGGCAACTTCAAGGTGTCCTTCAGTATCACCGGTTCGCTCATCGAGCAACTGGACCGTTATTGCCCTGATGTGATCGAGAGTTTCCGCAAACTCGCCGACACCGGCTGCGTGGAATTCCTGTCCGAGACCTATTATCACTCGCTGGCCTCTTTGGCCCAGCCCGAGGACTTCCGTCATCAGGTCAGCAAGCACCGCAAATTGATTCAGAAATACTTCGGCGTCACGCCCGTCACCTTCCGCAACACCGAGCTGATTTATTCCGACAGCATCGGTGAAATGGTTTCCGAGATGGGTTACAAGACGATGATTACCGAAGGTGCGAAGCATATTCTGGGTTGGAAGAGCCCCAATTTCCTCTATACCTGCGCAAACGCCTCCGATCTGAAGCTCCTGCTCAAGAACTCCTCCCTGAGTGACGATATCGCCTTCCGTTTCTCCGACCGCGGCTGGTCCGAATGGCCGCTGACAGCGGACAAATACCTTTTCTGGCTCAAAGATGCGGCCAAGAAAGACGATATCATCAACCTCTTCATGGACTACGAGACCTTCGGAGAGCATCAGAAAGCTTCCTGTGGCATTTTCGACTTCCTGGGCTCGCTGCCCGAGGTCGTGCTGCGTGACGGCACCTTCGAGTTCGTCACCCCGGCCCAAGCTTCCGCCAAGCACAAAGCGGTAGCCCCGCTCGATGTACCCGATGCGATTTCCTGGGCGGACGAGGAAAGGGACGTGACCGCCTGGTTGGGCAACGACCTCCAGAAAGACGCGTTCAACAAACTCTATTCCCTGAGCGAGAAACTGGCGCTCATCAACGACGATGCCTTGTGGTCCGACTATGGCCACCTGCAGGAGAGCGACCACTTCTATTATATGTGCACCAAGTTCTTCTCCGACGGCGCCGTGCACAAATATTTCAACCCCTACGACACGCCGTACGAGGCTTTCATCAATTATATGAATGTCCTCAGCGACTTTATGATCCGTGTGGATGACGCGTTGGCTTCCGGTACGATTGTCCGTGTGAAGGAGAGTCCGGTGGCGCCTGTCCGTCTGGTGAAGCCCGTCAAGAAGGCGGCGGCCAAGAAAGCGGAACCCGCCGCGAAGAAAGCGCCCGTCAAGAAGACGGTCAAGAAAGCAGCTCCCGCCAAAGATGCGAAGAAGAGCGTCAAAGTTAAGAAAAAGTAAACCTTATTAAATAAATACAATGGCATACAGAAGAATTGAAGTCAACCAGCCCTCCTGGAACACCGTACTGGTAAGAAGAAAGCTTAGTGGCGTACTTGCAGAACTTGAAACCCTGTCAAAGAATCTCTGGTGGTGCTGGAATGACTCAGCTAGAGAATTGTTCAAATCCATCGACCCCGAAGCCTGGGAAGCGTCCGGTGAGAACCCTATATTGATGTTGGACCGTACCAGCATCCGCAAATTCAAAAGTTTGGAAACAGACAGTGACTTTCTGGCTCGTCTGGAAAAAGTTTCCAAAGAATTCAACGAATACATGGCCCTCAAGGCCGAGCGCAAAGACCCCTCCATCGCCTATTTCTGCATGGAATACGGTCTCGACACCTCTTTGAAGATTTATTCCGGCGGTCTGGGCATCCTGGCCGGCGACTACCTCAAAGAGACCAGCGATATGAATGTCAATCTGGTGGCCGTCGGTCTGCTGTACCGTTTCGGCTATTTCACCCAGATGCTTTCCGCGTATGGCGACCAAGTGTCCAAATATGACGCCCAGGATTTCCTCAAGACCCCCGCTCAGCCGGTGGTGGACGAGAACGGAAACTGGCTTACCATCACCGTCGGTTTCCCCGGCCGTCCCTTGCACGCCCGTATCTGGAAAGTGGAAGTCGGCCGTACCGACCTCTATCTGATGGATACAGACTATGAGGACAACCTTCCCGAAGACCGTTTCGTCACCCATCACCTGTATGGCGGCGACTGGGAAAACCGTCTTAAACAAGAGCTCTTGCTCGGCGTGGGCGGTATCCGCGTACTGCGTAAACTCGGCCTCAACCCCCAGGTCTATCACTGCAACGAAGGCCACGCGGCTTTCATCGGCCTGGAGCGCATGAATGAATACATCAACAAGGAAGGACTGAACTTCGAGGAGGCCCTCGAAGTGGTGCGCGCCTCTTCCCTCTTTACCACCCATACCCCCGTTCCCGCCGGTCACGACGCGTTCGACGACGGTCTGCTCGGCAAATATATCGGCCACTATCCGCATCGCCTGAATGTCGATTGGGAGACGATGATGAGCCTGGGCAAGGTCAATCCTTACGACCGCAACGAGAAATTCTCCATGTCCATCTTGGCGGCCAATATTTCCCAGGAAGTCAACGGCGTGAGCTGGCTGCACGGCGAGGTGAGCAAGGAAATCTTCAACAAGATGTGGCCCGGCTACCTCAAGGAAGAATTGCACGTGAGTTATGTCACCAACGGTGTACACTATCCTACCTGGTGCGCTCCCGAATGGAAAGTGGTCCACGAGAAAGTCTTCGGTGACGACTTCAAGACCCACCATTATGACAAGTCCTGCTTCGACGGCATCTACAAGGTTTCCGACGAGAAAGTGTGGAGCGTACGTACGGCTTTGAAGACCAAGTTGGTCAATTATATCAAGGAGCGTCTCAGCGATCCCGTGGCGGCCAGCCACTATTCTCCCCGTCAGGTGGTCACCATCAAGGAGACCCTGCGCGACGATGTGCTGACCATCGGTTTCGCCCGTCGTTTCGCCACCTACAAACGCGCCCATCTGTTGTTCCGCGACCTCGACCGTCTGGCCGAAATCGTCAACAACCCCGAGCGTCCGGTCCAGTTCATCTTCGCCGGCAAGGCCCATCCCGCCGACAAGGCCGGTCAGGACCTCATCAAACGCATCGTCGAGATTTCCAAGCAGGATCGTTTCATCGGCAAGATTATTTTCGTTCCCAACTACGACATCACGCTGGCGAAATACCTCGTCCAAGGCGTGGATGTGTGGATGAACAACCCGACCCGTCCTCTGGAGGCTTCCGGTACGTCCGGCGAGAAGGCTTCGATGAACGGTGTGATGCATTTCTCCGTGCTCGACGGCTGGTGGGTGGAAGGCTACAAGAAAGGCGCCGGCTGGGCCCTTCCGATGGAGCGCACCTATGAAGACCAGAACTTCCAGGACGAGCTCGACGCCGCCACCATCTATGGCATCATCGAGAACGAAATCGCTCCCGCCTTCTACAATGTCAGCAAGTCGACGGGCCGCAGCGAAGAGTGGATCGAGTTCATCAAGAACACCATTGCGCAGGTTGCCTGCAACTTCACCACCAACCGCATGCTGACCGACTATCTCAACCAGTATTATATCCCGCAGTCGCAGCGTACGCAGGAATTTGTCGCTGACAATTATGCCAAGGCCCGTGAAATGGCCGAATGGAAACGGATGATGCGTCAGGCCTGGACGGGCATCGAACTGGTGTCGCTCAACAAACCCGACAGCACCATCGACTGGGCTTCCGCCGAGGATGATTTCGTCACGGAAGTGGTGCTTGATCTGCGCGGTCTGGATCCGTCCAACATCGGCGTCGAGTTGCTGATTGCGACGGTCAATGAGAAGGGTGCCTTCCATATCGAGGAAAAATGCGAGTTGGAAGTTGTTTCCCGCGACGGCGGCAAGGCGACCTATCGCGCCGCGACCGTTCCTTCTACGGCCGGTTTCTACCAGGTGGCCGTCCGTGCCTATGCGAAGAACCCGAAACTTCCCCATCGTCAGGATTTTGAACTCGTAAGATGGTTGTAGCCACCGGTTTCTTTGACGGTGTCCATCTGGGACATCGTTTCTTGATTGAAAGGTTGATTGATGAGGCTCACAGGCGTGGTACGCAGAGCCTCATCATCACTTTTTGGCCGCATCCCCGCAATGTGCTGCAAAATGACGCCCGTGAGTTTCGCCTGTTGACCTCGCTGCAAGAGAAAAAGGAATTGTTGCTGGCGATGGGAGTGGATCGGGTGGAGGTGTTGGATTTCACGCGGGAATTCAGTGCGATGACGATGCGGGAGTATATCCGTCAGGTGCTCGTCGAGCGTTTCGGTGCCGAGTGTCTCGTGCTGGGATACGACAATCGAATGGGCTGTGACTGTCGCGACAGCCACGAGATCGAAGCGATTGCCCGTGCCGAAGGGCTGGATGTCGTGTGCCCGGAGAGGATAGAGACCCCCGATCCGGTCGAGGGTGACGCATCATGCCCGGCCCCTTCAACGTCATGCCCGGCCCCGACCGGGCATCCCATCAGTTCCACACGCATCCGCAATGCGTTGGCGGAAGGACGGGTGGAGGACGCCGCTTCAATGCTGGGCCGTCCCTACTCTTTGCACGGCGTCGTCGTGGCCGGCAACCGGCTCGGTCGCACCATCGGTTTCCCTACCGCCAACATGCAGTTGTACGAGCCCCTGAAGGCCATCCCCGCCCCCGGTGTTTATGCCGTTTCCGTACAGACCCTCGGCCGGGACTGTCTGGGTATGTGCAATATCGGTTATCGTCCGACCATTGGCGCTGCCAATGCGCTCACGATAGAGACCCACATCCTGGATTTCGATGAAGACATCTATGGCCTGGATATCCGCCTGCATTTTTGGGCCCGTATCCGCGAAGAGCGAAAGTTCGATTCTCTTTCCGCGCTTGCCGACCAATTGCGCGAGGACAAAGAGCAAGTGATTTTGCGAAATGAAAAAAAGTCCTTATCTTTGTGAAGTTGTTAACCAAGGGTTCTGCCTAAAAGCAGGGCTCCTTTAATTTTTGTACGAAAATGGAAATCCACTATATGACCCAGGAAGGGTTGGATAAACTCAAACAAGACTTGGCTGACGCCATAGCCAAGCGTCCCGTTATTTCCGCCGCCATCGCCGAGGCACGCGACAAGGGTGACTTGTCCGAAAACGCCGAATACGAATCGGCCCGCGAACAGCAGGGTCTGCTCGAACTGCAGATTGCCAAGCTCCAGAACCTCATCGCCTCCGCCCGCGTCATCGACGAGAGCCAGGTGGGTGTGGACAAGGTGCAGCTCCTCAATAAGGTCAAGATTAAAAACCTGGCCTTGAACAAAGAGATGGAGTTCACGCTCGTCGGCGAAAACGAGGCGGACTTCGCGCACGGCAAGCTGGCCGTCACCACGCCGATCGGCAAGGCGCTGCTCGGTCACGCCGTGGGGGATGTGGTCGTCGCCAAGACGCCGGCCGGTGAGATGAAGATGGAAATCCTGAACATTTCTCTGTAATTTCTATGGCAACCATTTTTACCAAAATCGTCCGCGGCGAAATTCCTTCCTACAAGGTCGCCGAAAATGAGGATTATTATGCCTTTCTGGACATTGCTCCCTTGACTGCGGGGCACACGCTGGTCGTTCCCAAACACGTGGAGGACGACTATATTTTCCATTTGGATGAAAAGACCTACGAAGGATTGTGGGCTTTCGCGCGCAAAGTGGCTCTCGCCGTCAAGGCGGCTGTCCCCTGCAAACGGGTCGGCGTCGCGGTGTTGGGAATGGAAGTACCTCACACGCACATCCATCTGGTTCCCTTGCAGCAGGAAGGAGATTTGGATTTCCGTAAGGAAAAGCTCCAGTTGCCGGCTGACGAGATGGCCCGCATCGCCGCTTCTATTTTAAAAGAGTTCGAGGCTCTTTCCTAATTCACGCGTTTATGTTCTCCGTCCGTATTGCCCGAGCCCGCTTGCGTTTCTGTTTGCCGGCTCTTTTGTTGTTCGCCTTGTTGGGACTGACCTCTTGCCACAACGCCCGCATCGACGGCGTCGTGGATGGACTTGATGCGGACACCTTGCTGGTCGAGAAACTGGTAGTTTCTTACAAGCAGACGACGGATACCCTCATCACCCGTCCGGACGGTCGTTTTTCCTGCAAGTTGAAATTCGATTCCCCTAATCCGGAATTCTATTATCTGAACTATCACGGAATGCGTCTGGCCAGCCTGTTGGTCAAAGAAGGGGACAAGATTTCTATCGAGGCGGACACGCTCGGCCGTTGTTCCATCGAGGGCTCGGAGGAATCGGTACGGATGATGGAGAGCGACCGGGAGTATGCGAAAATCAACAACCGTTGCCATGCTCTGGCGCTCCGTTTGCGGGATCTTCCGCAGAATACGAAGCACGCGGCTTCTTTGCGGTAGGAGTATTACGAGAATTACATCAAGCTGTATCGCTCGAGCGTGCGTTATATCATCGAAAACAGCCGTTCGCTGACCAGTGTGCCGGTCATCTTCCGCAAAGTGGGTGATCTGCCGGTCTTCAACCAGCGTATGGATGGTTTGCATTATCGCGCCCTGGCGGATTCTTTGGCGGCTGTTTATCCCACTTCTCCCTATGTCCGTGCTTTGCAGAAAGAGGCTTCCGCCCGGATGAAGAAGTTGGATTTTTCGGGTAAGATTGATTCGGTGGCCGTCGTCGGTTTCCCGGACATCGAGTTGCCGGACATCCGTTCCGAGAAGGTCAAACTCAGTTCCGTTGAGGGGAAAGTCGTTCTTTTGCACTTCTGGACCTCTACGGATGCGGCGCAGAAACTCTTCAACCAGGATGTGTTGAAGCCGCTATATCAGAAGTATCACGCCAAGGGCCTGCAAATCTATCAGGTGGCGCTGGATACGGATAAGTTCGGCTGGGCGCAGGTGGTCAAGGCGCAGAAGATGCCCTGGGTCAATGTGTGTGACATCCGGGGCGGTGCTTCTACCAATGTGATGCTCTACAACGTGGCCAATTTGCCCACGACTTATGTGATTGCGGATGGTGAAATGTACGCCGAGCAGCCCACTGACGCGCAGTCCCTTCGATGCATCGTTGCGAAAATCCTGCAATAGTTTCCGGCTCTTGTCCGGGTGGCCCTAACAAATTTCCAGCGCGACTTCGACCATAGGGGTGAAAGTGGTGCGCCGCTCTTCCGCCGTAGTCGCTGTGCCGTGCAGGACCAAATCGGAAATCGTGCAGATGGTCAACGCCTTGGCTCCGCAGCGGGCGGCGTTCATATAGAGCGCGGCCGCTTCCATTTCGACGGCCAGCACGCCCATTTTCATCCACTTGTCCGTCTGGGGATGGGCAGAATAGAATACATCCGAGGAAACAATGTTGCCTACCTTGTAGGAGTATCCTTTCTCGTCGCAGCAGTTGGCGGCCTTGCGCAGCAGGTCGAAATCGGCGATGGGGGCGAAGGTGCCGGGCAGTTGGAACTGGGCGCCGTAGTTGGAGTCGGTGCAGGCACCCATCGCCAGCACGAGATCTCCGATGCGCAGGTCTGGATGGTAGGCCCCGGCAGAGCCGACACGGATGATGGTCTTGACGCCGTAGAAGTTGAACAGTTCGTAACTGTAAATGCCAATCGAGGGGATGCCCATTCCGTGCCCCATCATACTGACACGTTTGCCTTGATAAAGCCCGGTATAACCCAGCATCCCGCGTACGCCGTTGAACTGCACGGGATTTTCCAGGTAGCGCTCGGCCATATATTTCACGCGCAGCGGGTCGCCGCCCATCAGTACGCGCTCTGCAATCTCGCCTTCCTTGGCTTCAATGTGTGGTGTCGGAATCTGTGCCATAACTTCAGAGTTTTTGCAAATGTAACAATTATTCCTTCTTTATACAAAAAGGGATGGCCGATTGACCATCCCTTTCCCAATTTTTGCGACCGACTCGCATTTTCAACGGAGCTATTTACTCGGCTACATTGCCATCTTGCTGCGCGCCTTGCCCTTTCTGGGGGCCTTTGCCTTTTCCAAAGCCTTTCCCGTGCGCTTGCGCAGGAGCTTGACCGGGCTTGTGAGACTGGTGCAGGCGGGCCATTTGGTCGCGGCGGAACTGCTCTTCGGCGAGAATCACCTTGGCGACCTTCGCTTCCGGAAGCACCTTGCGATAGGCTGCCACATCCGCGCTGATGAACTTGTCTTTGTTGTCCACAGCCGCCGTGTAGGCTTTCATCGCTTCGGCGATTTTGGCTTCGTCGCCCTCCTTGACGGCTTTGCGAAGGTTGCGGAAGGCCTCGTTTTCCGCTTGAACGGCGGCGTCGCGACGGGCGGAAACTTGGTTGTAAACCGGCCAGAATTTCTGCGCTTCTTCAACGCTCAAATCAACCCTCGTTGTGATGAAGGCCACTTTCTGCGCTTTCACCTTTTCGCGCCACGCTTCCGGGTTCTGCTCGTTTTTCTGCGCCTGAGCTCCGGCGGGAACGGCCATCAGAATCATTCCGATAAAGGCCGCAATGCTGAATAATGTTGAAGTTTTCATTGTTTCGTTCTTTTAATTGTATTGAATCTCGTCATCGATGATCGCATAGTATTCTTCGATGTTGACATCGCTTTCGCTCAGATAAGCGCTCACCTCTTCCTCGCTCAATTCCACCTCTTCGGCTTGGGAATAATAGAGGGCGTCGGCGTCGCTGCGGGGGATGATTTCGCAATAATAAGCGTAGTAATCATCTTCCTCATAACCGGCCTGGGTGGGCGTAACGGTCTTCAGCAACAATCCGCCGAGGGCGACCAGCAGCACGAAAGAAGCGGCCATCGCCACGATGGGACGCAAGCGGACCCAAAGGGTCGGAGCCGGTTGGCTTTGCCGGGCCATCTTCTCTTGGAAAGCTTCAAAATAGCCTTCAGGGACCTTGTAGGGCCGTTTTTTGCCCGAAGTTTCGAGCCAGTTGTCAACATCAAAATTTTTCATAACGAACATTGGACGCGAATGATGGAACAAAGTTAAAAAATCAAAAATAAAAATTGTTTTGTATGTTGCCCGCGAGCGGGCAGATACTTTCGCCTCGGGAAAGAATTTGCAATTCTTTTCAAAGTTCTTCAATCCCCGTCCTGTGGACACCCCCTTTCAGGGGGATACCGCCTTCGCTTCGCTATCGGCGGGCGACTTCGTGGCTCAATTTTGATAAAATTTCGCACACTGCGTCGCGACGCCTGATGGCGTCTTATTAAAATATATTTGCTTTTCTCTCGGCTTGCTCGTATCTTTGTAATTCGTGAATATAAATATGGTATGAAGAGATTTCAATTATATAACCGATGCGCTGCGGCACTCGCGCTGCTCGTGTCGGCCGTGACCTACTTGCTGACCATCGAGCCGACAGCCTCGTTCTGGGACTGCGGCGAATTTATCGCATCATCTTATAAACTGGAAGTCGGACACCCGCCCGGAAACCCCGTGTTTCAGCTCATCGCCCGCTTCTTCACCTTGTTTACGGACGGGGCCCACGCAGCGGTGGCAGTCAATGTGATGAGCGCCCTCTGCTCGGCCCTGACGATTTTCCTGCTCTACCTGACCATCGTATTCCTGGTCAAACGGCTGGTGGGCGCGCCTGAAGGTCCGCTCGGCCAGAACGGAGCTTCCGCCAACGGTCAGGATTATTCCCTCAGCCAGACCTTGATCATCTGCGGTTCCGGTCTGGTGGGTTCATTGGTCTACTGCTTCTCCGATACCTTCTGGTTCTCGGCTGTCGAGGGGGAAGTGTACGCGATGTCCTCTCTGTTTACCGCGCTGGTGTTCTGGGCGATGACCAAATGGTACGAACAGGCCGACGAACCCTACGCCAACCGCTGGATTGTGCTGATCAGCTTCCTGATGGGGCTTTCCATCGGCGTACACCTGCTCAACCTGCTTACCATTCCCTGTCTGGTCTTCCTCTATTTCTATCGTAAACGCGAGGACAAGACTTATTCCTTCAAGGAACTGTGCGGGATTTTCCTGCAGTCGGTCGTCATCCTGGGCGTGGTGCTCTTCATCGTGATCCCCTGGCTTCCGAAACTGGCCGCGTATGTGGACCTGTTTTTTGTCAACATCCTGGGCTGTCCCTACAATGTGGGCGCCGCGGTCTTTATGCTGGCTCTGCTGGGCCTGTGCTACTGGGGTATCGTCACGACGCGCAACCAAAAACGCGTGTTCTGGCACACGGCCCTGTTGTGCCTGACCACCATCGTCATCGGCTTTTCCATTTTCTCGATCTGCATCATCCGTTCTTCCGTCAAAACGCCCACCAACGAGTATCAGCCGGACAATCCGTTCACGCTGGTCCGTTACCTGGCCCGCGAACAATACGGCAGCACGCCCTTGCTCTACGGACAGTATTTCGATGCCCCTTACGATATCAAGGAGAACAAATACTGGGCATCCCTTAATGGAAAATATGTGTATGCGGAGGGACCGGGCGAAGTGGAATACGAGCCGCAAGGGAAAATGCTGTTCCCGCGTATGTGGAGTGGCAGCGACCCGAAATATGTGCGTTTCTATGAAGCGTATATGGACGGCGGCGGTATCAAAGTGAACGGGGCCGAGCACGCCAAGCCCACTTTCCTGCAGAATCTGTATTTCTTCTTTGACTACCAGTTGGGCTGGATGTACGGTCGCTACTTTATGTGGAATTTCGTGGGACGGCAGAATGATTATCACAGTCCTTCGCCCGGAGAAATCTTTACCGGAAACTGGGAGAGCGGTATCGGCTTTATCGATGATATCCGGCTGGGAGACCAAAGCATGGCCCCGGACTATCTGCGGAACAACAAGGCCAAGAACCATTATTATTTCCTGCCCCTTTTGCTGGGCCTGCTCGGGTTGTTCTTCCAATTCGCCCGTGACAAACGCGGCTTCTGGATTACCTTCCTGCTCTTCTTTATGACGGGTATCGCGGTGGTGATTTACCTCAACCAGCCCCCGTATCAGGTGAGGGAGCGGGATTATGCCTACGCCGGCTCTTTCTATGCTTTCAGCATCTGGGTCGGGATGGGCGTCGCGGCTCTTTATGGACTGATCCGGGATGCAAAAGAATCTTTGGCCAAGCCGGTCTGCGCATTTGCCATTTCGCTCCTTTGCCTCGGCGTGCCGGCGTTGATGGCGGCACAAAACTGGGACGACCACGACCGCAGCAACCGCTATACGGCCGTCGAGATTGCTTACAACTACCTCAATTCAGTGGGCGAGAACGGCATCCTCGTCACCCACGGAGACAACGATACTTTCCCGCTCTGGTATGCCCAGGAAGTGGAGAATATCCGTACGGATGTGCGCATCTGCAATACCTCGCTGCTGGGTACGGACTGGTATATCGACCAGATGAAATATGCCTGCAACGAGGCGGCGCCGCTCAAACTCGGCGTGGGGCCGGAGCAATATCTCTATGGCACCAACGAGTATGTGTACATCTATGACAAAGAGGAGAAAGTGCGGCCGATTTCCGAGGTGATGGCAGTGTTCCGCAATCCCAAGTACAAACTTCCTTTGGGAAGCGGACGCAAAGTGGATTTCATCTGGTCCCGCAAGATCAGCGTTCCGGTCAACAAGGCGAATGTGCTCAAATATGGTATCGTGGACGAGAAATACGCCGACCAGATTCCCGACGAGATTGTGCTGACGATGTCTCCGGACAAGAGTTATCTGTCCAAGCCGGAAATCTTCATGCTCGACCTGCTGAGCAATTATCAGTGGGACCGTCCCATCCACTTGTTGAGCATGGGCGGGGACTTGAACATCGGTATCAAGGATTATTTGATGTACGACGGTTTCTCTTACCGTTTCGTCCCCATCAAGAGCAAGACCAAGATGTCGCAGCCGGGCTTCACCGACCCCGAGGAACTGTACCGGAAAATGACGCAGGTCTATAAATGGGATGCACTCAAGCGGACCGACTGGTTTGTGGACTACCAGAACCTCTACACCTTTATGGGCGTGATGAGCCAGCGTATGCTTTATGTCACTTCCATCAAGGAAATGCTCAAGCAGGCGGACCGCGACAAAGAAGCGGAGCAGCTTTGGAAAGACCGCGCCCGTCAGTTGCTGGATGCTTGTATGGAAAATGTCCCCGAGGCCAACTTCCCGCTGGATGTCAGCTATCTGGGCTTCTCCAACGAATTGATGATTTCCGATTTGGTGGACCTGTATTTCAAGGTGGGAGAGAAAGAAAAGGCGCTCGAACTGGCGGAACGCTTCTACGAGCAATTGAATACGTCCCTGCATTTCTTCGGCCTGTATCTGGATTATGCGTACGACAATTTCGATACGGTCACACAACTCGGAATGAACCTGGGTAACATCTTGAAGAGAAATGGGGAGAAGGAGCGCGGCAAAGAAATGATTTCCGAGACCATCGCTACCGCCTGTGCGTATGATGAAGACCTCCGTAAGGAATTTATGAATGAGAAAGAATAACATCCGTTGCTGCCAACCTCAACAGACTCCGGACGGCATCCTGTTCCGTAATCTGGAATTTGTCTATGTGCCGGTCGGGTACAGTTGGCTGGACCGTTTTATTCTCAACCACCTGCATAAAAAGGCGATAAAAAAGGCCCGCAAGAAGGGGCTCGTCATCCTCGCTGCCAACGAGCGCGTCGCCTTCGACCTGCACCGCTATTACCGCGTTCCGGAAGATAGCATTCAGGTGGTGGGCTGAGCCGGATTTTGTGTTGATAATTTGTGCAGAAAATATGGAAGAAAATTTTGATGCTTTGGAGGTGATTGCCCAGACGAGGGGTAAGGTGCGGATGGATGATGCCCCGACGGGGGAGAATATCTTTTTGATTTGGGGCTGGGCTACGGCGCTGTTTTTCTTGCTGGAGTTTGTGCTATGGCAGCTGTTTGGGCAGGAATGGTGCCTGTGGCTGTGGGTGGGGATTCCACTGGTCGGTACGCCGCTGATGATGCGCTGTCTGTGGCGGGACCACGAGCGGACGCATACCCGGACGCGCCAGTCGAAAGTCATTCTCGACTATTGGATTTTTGTCGGGGCGGCCAGTTGCGTCAGCGGTTTTGTGATGGGGTTTGCCGGCTTGTACGAGGTCGCGTTCCTGCCGCTGGTGTGTCTGCTGATTGGCATCGGTTGTTTTTTGACGGGGGAGGTGCTTCGCTTTCGCTCCAAGATCAGGTGCGGCTTGGCAGGTTGCGTTCTCGCCGTCGCGGCTTTTCTCTTCCAGGGTGAGTTATGGCCCTGGCAACTGCTGGCGGTCTCGCTGGTCTCCGTCGTCTCTTTGATCATCCCCGGCTACTTGTATAACAAGGCCGTCGCGGAAAAGACAATAGAATAAATGGAATTAAAGGACCTGAATCCCTTGCTGCACAACGAACTCCGCCTGAAAATCATGGCGGCGTTGGACTCGTTGGATGATGCCGATTTCGTGTATCTGAAAGAGCTCACGAAAGCAACGTCGGGGAACCTCAGTGTCCAAATATCCAAGTTGGAAGAGGCGGGATATATCAAGGTGTCGCGCAGCGGAGAGGGCCGTGGCTCCCATACGGTCTGTCGCATCACCTCCGCCGGCATCCACGCCCTCAACGAATACCAGCAGGCGCTCCGCTCCTACTTCTCGGGCTGGGGGGGGTAAGTTGAGTCCCCTTTTTTTTGCTTTTATTGTTTATTTTATAAACTTTATTTATCTTTGCAAGCCCTTTGCGGCATTATATGTAACTGAATAAATCAACAAATCATGAAACTCAAAAAACTTTTCATTCCCCTTTTGGCCCTGGCGGCGGGAATGATGGTGGGATGCGTGCCTCCAGAAAAAGGGAAAAGTTATCTTGACACGGAGACTAAGGACCTCCTCACAGTTTCTCCTACTGCGAAGAAAATTGCTGAGGATGGTACGGCCTCCTTTACCTTCAGCCTTTCGATTATTTTCCCGAACGGAAAGGCTGTTGATTTTGAAAACAATCAAGCAACCCTCAGTTTTTCGGCCACCAATGGCAGTGTGAGTCCATCCAGCGCCACCACAGATGCGAAAGGACAGGTTACGGTAACCTTTACGACAACCGACGCGCAGAACTTTGAAGGCGGAACAGTTACGGGTGTTGTCAAGAAAGTTGAAGGCAAGGATCTCTACCAGCAGGGAGATCTGGCTACCGCGACGGCTCAAGTCCTTCCGCTTAATGCGGAAGAGCCCGTCGATGTCCAGCCCATCAAGAAGGCGCTTGAGTTGCGCGACAATACTTACTCCATCCAGAAGGCGGGCGAGGAGGCTCAAGTCTTCAATTTCCCGCAGCAGTTCTCCAAGTGGTACGAGGGCGCCCAGGCCATCAGCGTAGAATGTATGGACGAGGATGAAAATGATTATACGAAAGGTTGGCTCAATGGAGAGATTCCCCCGGAAGTAGCCAACAAACTCACCACCATCTCCCAGGAGTTCTACGAGAAATATCCGTGGGCCGCAGTTAAGCTGGGCACGTCGCGGCTGGATAAGACAATTGACGCTCATTTCGGTCAGGGTGGCAATGTCAAATTGGACGGCAGCAGCCAGATTTGGCTGAAGGAGAAGAGTGGTACCAAAGCCTACAGCGGCCAGTATCAACTCCTGTTTGTTTTTGTCTTTCAGAACTGGACGTATGATCCGGAGACGGATTCCTATATCCTCGACGGTGATGAATACACCATCTGCGGCAACGCTACGCTGGACGAACTGGTAGCGGAGTTATCTGATTTCCGACTGGATTACCCCAGCAACTGGGTTGCCCCCGGCCAGTCCATTTCCTTGACGGCCAGCTGGACGCCCGGCGCCAAATTTGACTGGAGCAAGGTGAAGCTGAACAGCCAGACCTGCAATTACTATTCCGGCGAATGGTTCAGTTGGGATGCGTCCACCCAAAAGCTCACCGCCACGCAGTCATCCGATAATCAGCCGGTTGAACTTACTTTCGGCTACGCCGGAACGGAAATGACATCCAGCATTACCCTGTACAACGGGCCCGGGTACTCTTCATTCTCTCTTTCGATGGACAACAGTTCTGCCGATTATATCCTGGTTGATGGATCGGCTTACGAATACATCGATCTTACGGCAGAAAATTGGACGCCCGAGGGCTCTTCTTTCAACGGTTACGGCATAGAGATTGACCCCGCTACGGAGAACTATAAAAAGTTGTATTACAATCCTTCCGGAAAATATGTCCAATTCAAGAAGGGCATCCCGGAAGGAGAGTTTAACCTGATTTTCCGCAGCAAGACCGACCACAATGCCAAGTTCACCATCCCCGTAAAGGTAGTTCATCAGAAGCCCACCTCCTTCCAGATTACCTATAAGCATAGCAACGGCGTATTTGAGCCTTGGACCAGCGGTGGCGAGAACGGTATCTGCAACTATGGAATGGGTATGGAAGTGGGCGTCATTACGGAGCCGAAGGATGCCTACTGGAACTGGGCTGATGTAGAACTGGCAAACGACTATGACGGCTTCGCCTTCTACGGCTTTGGCGGACGCGACGATCATCCCAAACTCCAGCGAACGAAGAGCAATCCCGGCGGTGAGACTACCTATGGCACCCAGATTATCTTCCGACTGAAGTATAACCACAAAAAGAGAAGCGAGATTGTTGTCGATCACAACTAATCCTACATTTAACCATCGAAAAGCCCGGTCGCAAGCCGGGCTTTTTCAATCTACGACGGATTAATTATACCGAACATTAATATTGCTGAATGTAACGGTGGGACCGACTGCCGTTGAACTTTGCCTTAAAGAGACCTTCGATCCGTTTTCCATTGAACCGGTCGCCGAAATCGTGTTTGTTACTGTAGCTCTTGTCTTATTCTGGCCAGCCATTGTCGCTTTTGCTGATCCAACCGTCATGCTTGCTTCTTTAGTGTATGTTCCCCGCGCGGCAGTATAAATTGACACGAAGCAAGATATCTGAATATTGATGTTGTCCGGACAATAAAATGCCGCCTTGGAACGAGCAAGAGGAACGCCTCCCCATGTTGCAAATTTAATCCCTGAACTATTGAATGAAATATAGGAGGTATAATCCACCTTATCCCAACCTGACGAAGCCGGGACTGCATCATTCCACGGCAGTCCCGTAACATAGACCGTGCGGGCGGAGGACGTGACCGTCACCCCGTCAAAAGTGGCCGACCCGGTGATGGAGTGCGAGTTCCAACTTTGGCTGCCCCGGCTGACGGCGCTGGTGCTTTGCCCGGAGGAAGCGGACGCAACCTGCGTTCCGTCCAACGAACAGGTCAGCGAAGTGTAATTCAACTGGGAAAGGACAGCCGAAGAAACGCCGATGCGGGAAGAAATGCCATATACCGTAGATCCGTCCAGGCCATTGGCCGTATTGACATTCTGGTCATAACCCCCTGTCCCGACGCCATAGTTATAAGAGGTATAGCCATCCACGCTTACCGGGAAGGTCGGTGCGGGGGAGGTGGCGGTGCCGGTGAGGGTCTTGACCTTGCCGTCGACGATGGTGTAGCGGACGGAGATGTCGTAGGAACCTTGCGGGAGATAGGGCCATCCGTCCACCGCCGTCATCGTGCCGGCCGAACGTTTCAGACGCCGGCAGACCGTTCCGTTCTTGCTCAAGGTGGCCTCCCAGGCGGTAATCAGGTTCTCCAATTCCTTGCTGACCTGGGGAATGTCGAGGGATGCGGTCGAGCCGGACAGTTCGCCGGAGGCGTTGTACTGGTGAACGATGGTGACGGTCGGGGCCGTGTTGAGGTTGAGGTTGACCGTGCCGAGGTTGTAGATGACGCCGGCCTCGGCGGGCAGGGTTTTGGTGGTCTGGGCCATATAGGTGCTGCCGCCGGCCGTGGTGACGGTGAAAGAGAAGCCGTTTTCGTAGGTGCCGGGTGCAATGGCGACATAATAGGCGCCCGATGCGGCCATCGCGTCGGAACTGACGGTGACGCTCGAAGAGCCGCTGACGGAGGTGATGACCGACCGTGTGCAGTCGATGGTGACCGTTCCCGCGATGGCCGCGCCGGATTTGGCGCGCACGACCACGCTTTTGGCTCCGTCGATATAGGCGGGCATCTTGAAGCACAGGATGGCGCAGAGGTTGGTGAAGGTGACGCTTCCGTCCGTTCCCCGTTCTTCGTTGAAAGCCCCCGAGGCGAAAGCCAGCGCCGCGCCCGTGGCGAAAGAACCGTTGACGGCTTCCTGATGGGTAGGAATCTGCATCGTCAGGACCGTTCCGTTGAGGCTCGCACCTTCCTGATAGGGATAGACCGAGAAGAAGGAGGAGGTGAACTCGCGGATCCGGCCTCCGAATACCCGTGACTTCTCATCCATTCCGGCCCGGGCCTTGCTGAAACGCGAACCGGCACCCTTGTAGCGGGTGTCGAAAATGCCGATTTCGTCATCGTCGCTCCAAAGCACCGAGCGGCCGCTGTCTCCGCCCATCTGGGTTTTGGTCTCGCCGTCCGCGTCTTGCCGGATGGCGGAAGACAAGGTGGCATCCACCCATTTTTCTTCCGGCAGCTGCGGCTCGTCTTCCACAAGATTCTCTTCGCCCAGGTCATCGGTGTCCCAGCTTCCCGGTGTTTCCTCTTTGCTGCAGGCAATCATTACAAATCCGGCGCATACGGCCAGCAGGCCGCTGCGCAGCAGTACGCGGCTACATATCTTCTTCATAATCGTCGTTTTCGTCGTAATCGTCTCCGGTAGAGAAATCTCCAGAATTACAAAGGATAGAAGCATCCTCTGCATAATACACCTCAAAAAGAGGTGTGATGTACCTCTCGTTGTCTCTCTTCACAGTTTTGGTTTAGGCCTTGGAGCTATCCGTAGGGGCGGATTTTCTCCAAATCGGGCGCAAAGTTAGCAAATTTTACGCAATTTTTTGTAACTTGCACCAAATTTGGTTTGAATAATGTCCTTGACAGGTCGACATATCGTGTTGTTGTGGCTCGCGCTCCTGCTGTGCGGGGGGCTGGCTGTCCGCGCGCAGAGCGCGGGTGAGGCCCAGGGCCGCATCGAGGGCGAGGTGAAGGACAACGAGACGGGCGATCCCCTCAGCGGTGTCGTGCTGAAGTTGGACGGCGGTTATATCTGGACCGTCAGTGATGAGAAAGGGCGTTTCGTGCTGACGAAAGTTCCCGACGGAAAATGTGAACTGGAAGCCGAATGCCTGGGCTTTCTGCCCGTCAAACAGACCATTTTGATAACCGGAGGAAAGATGTTCGACGCGCAGTCGCGCCAGCGTCTTGCCTCGCTTGCCATCCGGATGAAGACCGAGTCCCTGGCGGTGGAGGAGGTGGTGGTGACGGCCAGCCTTTCCAAAGATAACGCCAATACCACGCGCACCATCGGAAGGACGGCCCTGGACCACCTACAGGTGACAGGTCTGGATAATGTGGCGGCCCTGCTGCCCGGCGGAAAGACGGTCAACCCCGACCTGACCACCAACCAGCCTCTCTCCCTCCGAAGCGGAGGGGTCGGCGAGGGCAACGCCGCTTTCGCCACGGCGGTGGAGGTCAATGGCGTGCGTATGGGCGACAATGCCTCTTTCGGTGAATTGCAAGGTGTGGACACCCGTTCCATCCCCGTGGAGGATATCGAATCGGTGGAGGTGCTTACCGGCGTTCCTTCGGCGGAATACGGCGACCTGGGCAGCGGCATCGTCCGCGTCAAGACCAAAAAGGGACGCACCCCGTTCAAAATCACGGTGGGCATCAACCCCAAGACCTATGACATCGCCGTTTCCAAAGGCGTGCAGGTCGGACAAGGTGTGCTTAACCTGAGCGGCCAGTGGACCCGCGCCACCCAGAAACTTTCTTCGCCCTACACGGCCTACACCCGCCGCAGTTTGACGGCGGAATACAGCCACACCTTCGCCAAGGTCGTCCGTCTGGAAGCCGGCATCACCGGCAACATCGGCGGAATGGACTCCCGCAACGACCCGGATGTGTTCTCGGACGAGAGAAAGCGGGTGAGGGACAATTTGCTCACACCCCACATCAAGGCCGTGTTCCTGCTCAACCGTTCGTGGGTGAGCAACTTCACGCTGGAGGCCTCTGCTTACTATCACGATAAATTCTCCACCGAGCATATTTACAATTCCTATGCGTCCAACCAGCCGGCCGTGCACGCGGAGAGCCTGGGCTATTACCAAGCCTCATCCTTGCCCAAGACTTTCTATGCGGACCGCGTGGTGGACTCCAAGGAGTTGGACTGGTCGGCTTCCCTCAAATATGACTGGCTGGCCCACTGGGGCCCTGTGAAGAACACGCTCAAGGCCGGTTTCAGTTGGAAGGCGGACGGTAATGTGGGCGCGGGCGAGTATTACGAAGACCCGTCGCTCGCCGCGAACGGCTATCGTCCCCGTCCTTATTCCGAATACCCCTATATGCACAACCTCGCCTTTTGGCTGGAAGAAAAATTCGAAGTGCCCGTGGGAGAGTCCCAATTGGCGATTACCGCCGGTCTTCGCGGCGAAACAGTCCTGCTCAAAGGGACGGCGTACAACAACCTGCGCGCGCTCTCGCCTCGTCTGGGCGCGCGTTGGAACCTGCCGCTGGGCTTCTCCCTGCGCGGCGGCTGGGGCATCACCCGCAAGTTGCCGGGCTTCTCCATCCTTTATCCCGAGAAGCAGTACCGGGATATCCTTTCGTTTGGATTTACGCACGGTAGCGAGTCCGACTATATTTATTATACGCGCTGGCATCTGTCTCTGACGGGTTTCTATTCCAAAACCCTCGACCCGTACACTTTGTCCGGTGTGTACACGCCGTTCGACTATAATATCTGGAAACTGCCCGATGGCTACGAAATGCCCGCTTCGCCTCAAATCAAGGTGGACCGGCAGACGGGCCAGACATTCCTCCGCCCCAATTCGGGCGAAGCGTATACCGCCACCGAATTGCTTGTCACCGACCGGACCTTCATCAACACGCGTATGGCCGACAATGGGGCGGTCGTCCACCGGACCGGCGCGGAATTTACGCTTGAGACTCCGCAGATTCCCTTATTGAAGACCCGTGTGCGTATGGATGCCTCCTATACCCACACTTGGTATGTGGACCGGGAAGATACCTATTCTTATAATGCCGGCTGGTCGCATCCGGATCCGACCCTCAAGAACCGCTCCTATCCTTATGTGGGCATCTATGAGGGCCCTAATTCCCTGATTCAGGGAAAAGAGACGCACACGCTGGACGCCAACCTCACCCTGATCACCCACATCCCCGAGATCCGCCTGATTGTGACGGTCCGTATCGAAGGAACTTTCCTGCGTTATTCCCGCAATCTGTCCGACCGGGCGTATACCGTGGAACAGGGGAGCGTGGTTCCGACCGGCGGCGATATTTACGGAGGTAACTCTTATACGGCCGTGGCGCCTGTGGCTTGGCTCGACTTGAACGGCAACCGCCATCCGTGGACGGAGGCGGAAGCGTCCAATCCCGATTTCCAGCGGCTCATCATCCGCTCGGGTAATGTGTTCACCTTCGCGAAAGACGGATACGACCCGTATTTCAGCGCCAACCTCAGCCTGACCAAAGAAATCGGCAAGCATGTGAGCCTGTCTTTCTATGTCAACAACTTCACCTTCTCGCGTCCCTATAGCGTCAGTTACGCGACGGGTGTGAGCACCATCTTCACCCCGGCCTTTTACTATGGCCTGACTTGCCGAATCAAGATATGATGAGAAAAACTTTCATATGGTTGGCCTTGATCCTAGCGGCGGCTTGTACGGCAGATCCTTCGAGGAACTGGCCGGCCGATTTGTATCAATTAAATATCCGGTTGAATTATCCTTCCGGATATGAAGAAGCGGTGCGGGAGGGGGTTCCCGTCTTGGTGAGCGAGAAGTTCTCCGGGGCGGAATACCAAGTTGTCACGAATGTGAATGGTGAAATAGGCCTTCGTTTGACGGCAGGTATCTATCGTGTTTCCGTGAGTGATCGTTATCGTTCTCGCAATCTGTTCAACGGGACCTCTGACTTTGTCATTTCTGCGGACTTGAATGCTAGTCTGGACCTTGTCTATTCCGAGGCTTCGCCTTTGTTGATTCGCGAACTCTATGTGGGGGGCTGCAGCAAGGCTCCCAAGGAGGGCAGCTATCAAAGCGACCAATATGTGGTGTTGCACAACAACGGAAGCAGCGTGCAATACCTTGACAGTCTGTGCTTCGGTACGATGAGTCCTTACAACTCCACAGGCGCCAACAACTGGTTGAATGCGGATGGCTCTTTTCCTTCCTTCGCTCCCATCGTGACGGTGGTCTGGCGTTTCCCTGGAGATGGGACCACTTTCCCGTTAGCTCCCGGAGAGGATGCCATCATCGCCTTGCGCGGAGCCATCGACCACACACAGGAATATCCGCTCTCGGTCAACCTCAACCGTCCCGACTGTTTTGTCTGCTATAATCCCACTTATTTTCCCAATACGACTTACCACCCGGCTCCCGGAGACCAGATTCGACAGGACCATATCTTGGATGTGGTGATTAAAACAGGACAAGCCAATGCCAACACGATATCCATCAACTCTCCCACATTCTTAATTTTCAAGGCTCAGGGGATGAGCATCGAAAATTTTGTCCGGCAGGAAGGGGTGGTCCGGGTGACGCCCGGCAATAGTTCGGACGTGGTGGTGACAGTGCCTTGGGAATGGGTGAAAGATGCCGTTGAGGTGTTCAACGGCTCATCTACCGGTAACGTCAAGCGTCTGCCTCCCCATCAAGATGTGGGATTTGTCTATCAGATGGAAACATACAAGGGACGGGCGCTCACGCGTCGTATTGATGAGGAAGCGTCCCTGGACGAGGGTTATACCATCTTGTGGGATACCAATAATTCTTCGAGTGATTTTTATGAAACCGACACGCCTCTTCTCCGTCAGTAGCTTGCTGGGCCGCTGGTTTTTCTTGTGGCTGCTCGTCTCAGGGGTGTTTACCGCCCTTCAGGCTCGGGCGCAGTGTTCACTTCGGGAGAACCAGGCGGATAGTCGGATTTCAGCCGAACTGTACGGGGGTACTGAGCAAGGTGGTTTCAGACCCGATTATGGCAGTTCTTCGCAATGGTCCTTCGGCGCTCGGGCAGAGGGTGTCCGTCATTTGAAAAAGGTTTCATTCTCGGGGGCTTTCTCTTTCGACCAGTTTTTCGGGTCTGGAATGACCGGATCGATGTTTTTCCAGCCCGATCTGTTTCCCGTCGATGTGCTGGATTTTACTCCCTCGGACAAATCTTCGCAGTGTTATCGCCTCCGAGGCGGCCTGGGGGTGGAATTGGGCGCCGGTTGGATCCTGGGCGGCAGCGTCCGCTTTATGTCGGCCAATTATGTAAAGAAAAAGGATATCCGCCACACCACTTATGCGATGGATTTGGATATAGAGCCCACGTTTGCCTATCGTTTCAAATCGGGACATTTCCTTCAAATCTCTTATCGACACCGCAAACGCGTGGAGCAAATCAAGGCAGAGCAATTGGGTTCTGCAAAAGCGGAGAGTTACTATGCCTTTTTGAATAAAGGTCTATCTTATGGGACGCTTCAACTCTGGGATGGAGATGGTCTTCATTTGAATGAGGCCGGCGTGAATGTATTTCCTGTTTCACAGAATGCGGATGGAGGCCGTTTAGAATGGCGTAAAGGTGGAATGGCGCTCTCTTTGGGTGGTCTTTGGACAAAAGGCCAAGTCGGAGAAAAGGGCTATAATTGGTTCCGATTCCCCGGCTGGGAAGCGCAAGCAGACTGGCGATACGACACAGGGTCGGATATATGGACAGTGGAGGCTTTTTCCCGCAGCGATCGTTTGGAAGAAGCCGTGATGGAAAAAGTGTCTCGGAATGGTGTTGTTATACCGGTCATTTATGCCTATCGTTCTGTCTCCGACCGCCTGCTGGCTCGATTGTCCGTTGGATGGAGGCATCAGTGGAAAGCAGCGAAAGGACAACCGCTTTGGACGCTGTGTGTTCACTTGGAGGGTGCTTATCGTAATGGACGCTCCTATCTGACCTATCCTTATTATGACCGTCTGGATCTCGCATTTGGCCAGGTGTGGACACAGGCGTCCGTATGTGTGGGGGATTTTGAAATTCAAATGGGTCTTTCTGGAAAAGGAGGCAGGGCGTGGGAGCAAGGGCTTCGCTCAATTGACCCTTCGGTCACCCCGCAGGAGCCGGATCGCCTGCGCGATCACGAGCATTGTATCATTGAGTATGACACCGTTCCCCGTTCGTGTTTGGATGCCGGATTCCGTTGGAATATCCGTCAGGTGAAAGGCTTGTATCTGCGTGCCGACGCTGCTTATGAGAGGGCTTTCGGCGTGCGCTTCCTTCCTGCCTCTTGGCGGGCCTATGCTTCTTTGGGGCTCGGCTATAGTTTTTAAATATAAAAATATAATGAAATGAAGGTTGGATTTTATCTTTTTTTATTATAACTTTGTTGTCAAATTTTAATAATTTAATTATGAAAAAAGCATTTTATTTTCTGACCATTGGTCTTCTTTTTGTTGCTTGCAACAAAGACAATTCCACATCCAATCCTGATACTCCCGCTCCGGATGAAAACTATATCGTTTATCAGGGAGAACGATATAAAACGGTAACGCTGAAAGATGGCAGGACCTGGATGGCAGAAAACCTTCGTTATATTCCTGAAGGGTTGACTCCGTCTTCCGATAAGACGGCTAAGACTGCCGGTATTTTTAATCCTCTTGTTGTCAATGAAGAACATACGGGTCTTGTCTTTTCGGACAATGCGGATGTCATCAAGTCCCAGGGTTATCTCTATCAATCCGAGGTCGCTCTGGGATTGAAGGTCGGTGACTTGACGACGGTCGAGGCTGCGCAGGCCTTGGAGGGCGTGCAAGGTATTTGCCCGGAAGGCTGGCATATTCCGACGCTCAGTGAAATTATGGCTATTGCCGGAAAGTGTTCGAAGCAAACGGATGTCGCAACTGCGGCTTATTATGTTAATGGCAATTGTTCTCTCGCTAACTTGAATGCCGATGGCTTTAATATGAATCCTGTCGGAATGGTTTCATTTCAAGATGTCACCAAGACAGAAGCTCTGATACAAGGATGGCTTTCCGGTTTTCCTGATCGAATTACGTCAACTTTTTTCTGCGGTTCTTCGTATGCGGCTGTTGTGTACAATACGTCCGGTGATGCGACTTCCGGAATCAAGAACTTGCAGTTCTATGGTTTTATGCCGATGACCAATAAAGCAGCGGCTACGGACTATACTTGTAACGGTTCGATTCTGAGTTTTCGTATTGCCGCTCCTGTCCGCTGCATTAAAGATAAGAAATAGCAGGATTTCCATAAAATTCCGCAACTGAAATGCAAGCCTGCGTCCGACTCTTGCCGCACGCAGGCTTTTAACTGATTTTGGAATGAAAACGAAAAGTTCTATTTTTGCGCGTAACTGGCCGAAGTACCTGCTGCAGTGGCTGTCTTTGGCGGCGATTCTTGTATTTTTGACCGGGCTGGTAGGCCTGGCCTTCCCCGAAACGGACAAGCCCGACCCGGAGGCTTTGTGCCCGATGGGCGGCTTGCAGGCCTTCGGCACCTATCTGGTGCGGGGTTCCCTGCCTTGTTCGATGAACACCTTGCAGATTGTGATGGGCCTGGCGCTGGCGGCGGCTGTCGTTTTTCTGGGCAAATTGTTCTGCGGCTATCTCTGTCCCGTCGGGACGGTGGAGGACCTGCTGGGCCGTTTGCGTCGCGTCTTGCATATCCGTCCGTTCAACATTTCCCGCAGCAGCATTTTGGACAAAGTCCTGCGTGTGGTCAAGTACGGACTGCTGTTCTGGATTTTCTATATGACCTGCTCGTCGAGCGAACTGTTCTGTAAGAAGTTCGACCCGTATTATGCGGTGGCGACCGGCTTCAAGGGGGAGATTGTCCTCTGGGCCAGCATCTGCACGCTGGTGGCCGTGGTGCTTTTCGGGCTGTTCATTGACCGTTTCTGGTGCAAATACATCTGCCCGCTGGGAGCTGTCAGCAACAGTTTCAAGTTCTATCTGCCCTTGGGCGGCATCATCTTGATTTGGTGGATTCTTTCGCTGCTGGGCGTGCAGTTGCACTGGGCCTGGCTGCTGGGCGCCCTCTGCCTGACCGGCTATCTCTTTGAAATTCTCAAGCAGAAGCCGGCAGGACAGGTGTTGACCCTCGTTCGCGACGAACTGGCTTGCACCCGTTGCGGCCTGTGCGAAAAGGAATGTCCGTATGCCATCGATATCCTTCACTATGGCGCCCGGATGAATGATGTGGATTGCACCCTTTGCGGAGATTGCATCGGGGCTTGCCCGCACAAGGCCCTCGGCGTCGGCGCTCCGAAGACGAGCGTCCCGTTGCCCTGGACCAAAATGGTTCCCGCTTGCCTGGCCGTCGTGCTGACGGTGGCCGCGTTCTGCGTCGGCAATTCCTATGAGTTGCCTACCATTGACGAGGAGTGGGATATGGAGCAGGTTTCCGGCAAGATGGAGAAGGTGCAGGTGGAAGGACTTCGCACTGTCAAGTGTTTCGGCAGTTCGATGGCTTTCAAGGCCCGGATGCAGAAGGTCCCCGGCGTGCACCGCGTCAAGACCTATGTCAAGTCGCATACCGTCGAGGTGTTCTACGACCCGGCCGTGACCAACGCCGACAAGATCCAGACGGCGATTTTCGTTCCGTCCCGATTCCGTATCAATTCACCTGACTACAAGGCTGTCCCGCAGTTGAAGATTCAGACCATCCGGGTGGAGAAAATGTACGACAAACTCGATTTGAACTACCTGGGCTTGCAGATGCGCATCAGTGGCAGGCGGGTGTACGGACTCGAGTCCGAATTCGACTGCCCAGTCAAGGTGCTCGTTTATTCCGACCCGGCTGAAACCCTGGATGAGGCCTGGTTCAAGGATATGGTCAACCGCAAGAGTCTCGATATGCCTTTGCACGGCGGCGGCACCAAGAAGACTCCGATGAACCTCGAGTTTGTTCGGATGGAAGAAGGGGTGGACAGCATCGCCACCACCGCGTTCCTGGAGAAGATGTTCGACGGTTTCTTCGCTTCTTACAACGGCCGTTATGCCGCTTCTTCCCTGCCCAAGAAGTTGAGGGAGAGCAAACCGGATGCGGACAGTATCGTGGCCAAGCGTTCGGAGGTGTATGCCGGCAAGAAGCAGTTTATCTATGAGTTGGCGGACACCAATTACCAGAAACCCATCGTCCGTCGCGCCCTGCCTTTCTTGAGCAACCATATTTCCCACGAGGAGGGTGTCATTTCGCTGGCGTTGACGCTCAACCGGGACTATGTGCCCGCCCTGCAAATCCGTTATGCGGCTCCCGTCACGCCCCAGCGTATCTGGGAGTTGCTGCAGGCGGAGACTTGGACCATTACCTACAAGGTGGGGGATGTCCGTCAGGAAAAACCTCGCCTGTCCTTCCGTAAAGAAGGAGAAGTGATTCCGGTAGAAACTAAAAAATAGAGTCCAGTGAAATTGTCATCTTGTTTGCGTCGGGTTTTCCTGACTGCTTTGTTGTCGCTCAGCGCCCTGTGGGCCTTTGCCGACGAGGGTATGTTTCTGATCAATGCCATCGATGCGGCGTTGGAAAAGAAAATGCAGGAAAGGGGACTCGCTCTTCCTGCCAAGGCCATTTATGACGCCGACGCGCCGGGCGCCACGCTGAGTGATGCCATCGTGTCGTTGGAGTTTATGGGGACGGGCAGCATCATTTCTCACGACGGACTGCTGATTACCAATCACCATTGCGCCTATTCGGATTTGCACGCCCTCAGCACCCCGCAGAAGAACTATTTGGAAGAAGGCCTCCGCGCGGAGACCTTGGCGGATGAAATTCCCATCAAGGGAAAGACCGTGCAGTTTCTCAAGCAGGTGCTGGATGTCACGGATGAGGTGATGGCGTTTCTGAAGGCCAATCCCACCAAAAACCCCACGATGGGCTTCCGCAAGTTGAGTTGGAATCTGGAAAAGAAATACGAGGCGCAAAGTGGTTTGAGCGCCCAGCTGGCCTCTATGTGGGGCGGCAGCAAGTATTACATCTGCCTGTATAAGGAGTACAAAGATGTGCGTCTGGTGGCGGCTCCGCCCGTGTGTCTGGCCGCTTTCGGCGGGGATATCGACAATTGGCAGTGGCCGCAACAGAAATGCGATTTCGCCCTTTACCGGGTGTATGCCGCTCCCGATGGAACGCCGGCGGAGTATTCTCCCGACAACAAACCCGCGCATTTTGACAAACCTTTGAAAATCTCCGTCAAGGGATTGAAAGAAAAGGATTACGCGATGGTCATTGGTTATCCGGGCACCACCGACCGTTATAGTTCTTCCTTTAAGGTGCGTCTGCAGCAGGAGGTGACGCTGCCTCTGGCCAACGCCATCCGGACCGAGAAGATGCGGCTGATGAAAGAGGCGATGAACGCCGATCCGCAGGTGCGGCTCAACTATGCCGACAAATTTTTTTCCTTGAGCAATCTTCAGGAACTGCAGCAGATGCAGGAAGCGTGCTGCAAACGCTTCGATGTGGTGTCGGAAAAGCAGCGGACGGAAAAGGAATTGCAGGAATGGATTGACGGAGATTCCTTGCGTCGGGTGAAATGGGGCGGATTGCTTCACGAGATGGATTCCCTGTACCGGGCGGCGGAGACGACCAAGTTCCGCGTGACGCTGTTCCAGGAAACGATGGTGCGGGCCACGGCGGTTTCCATTTTCGCCACCCGTCTGTCCACGGTCAAGGGCCGTTGCGAGCCCAAGGAATGGGAAGGGCTGGATATGGAGCTGGAGCGGAAAATTTTCGAGATGGCTTTGACCTTCTGGTATGAGAAACTCGATACGGCCTATATGAGTGCGTTCCACAAAGCCTTGCGCAAGCGTTATGGGAATGATTATGCGGCCATGAGCGCCTCTTTGTGGAAGCAGAGCCCGCTCACGGACGGCCGACTTTCGGCTCCGATCACCTGTCGCGAGGACAGTCTGGCGCGGTTGCAACTCATCAAGGAGGTGATGCCGAAGGATTCGCTGCGGCGTTTCTTCCACGAAATGAAAATCGCCGACTTCCAGCGGACAAAGGATTATCAGGCCCTGAGCGGTGTCAACCGTACGTATAAGGTCGCGTTGTACGAAATGTACAAGGACAAAGGCGTCACCCAATATCCCGACGCCAATTCCACGCTGCGCGTCACCTACGGTCGCGTCGGGCGTATGAAGACCAAGGATATCCGGAAACCCTGGTACACCACGCCGTGCCAGATTTTGAAAAAACACAACCCGAAAGACTACGATTTCGCTTTGCGGGAAGATGTGTTGAAGGCCTTGAAGAAGGCCCCTGGAAAAGGTTGGAACGGCTGGGGCAAAGGCGGAATGAAGGTGGACTTCATCACCGACAACGACATCACGGGCGGCAATTCCGGCTCACCGGTGCTCAATGCCCGGGGCGAGTTGGTGGGTCTGGCCTTTGACGGCAATGCCGAGTCGCTGGCCAGTGATGTGTCCTACACGCCTGAGTACAACAAATGTGTCTGTGTGGATATCCGCTACGCCCTCTGGGTGCTGGATGCCTATATGGGCCTGGACCGCATTCTGAACGAACTGGTCCTGGTCCGATAGCTTTGGTAGGAACTAAAATCTGCTAGAAATAGTATTTGACGCCGAGGTTGAGGATTCCCTCCATTCCGATGCCCAGTTCGGCGAACCCCCGGAACTGGCCGCCGAATTCGACACCGACCGCGGAAAGTTGCGCGGCGGGCGCCCAGCCTACAGTCAACGGGCTGGCGGCTCTCGTTCCGTCGGCCTCTTTCTTGGTGAATCGGTTTATGAGCATTCCAGCCCCCAGCCCGACTTTGGAGTACATCGCGACGCCGGGCTTCTTGAACCAGTAGAACTTGGCGGTGGCCATCACAACGACCCAGTTCATCGCGAAATTTCCGGTAATGGCCGGGTTGTCTTTGTCGTGGAAGTTGGAAAATACCCGGTTGTAATTGACGACTCCGCCGACGGAAACCGTTTTCCCGAGGCTCCGGTAGTAACTGACACCGATGGAGCCGGTCGAATAAAAGCCGTCGAACTGCATCCCGCCGATGGCCGTCGGAATGATCATCATCGTTTCGGCAATCAGGGAGACGAAAGTCTGGACAGAGGCCACGCCATAATTGATGGCGATGTCATTGGGGTAGGTATGATAGAGGTCGAGTTGGAACGGTTCTGCCTTACGAGCGACAGAGTCTGTTTGGGAGGCTTCCGCATATGCTTGGAACGCGCCCGCGCTTAAGGTCAGAACCAGCAAAAGAGAGACGAGTTTTTTCATATCGGGAGATTAAAAGGAGTAGTTGGTGCCGATGGAGATGTAAACGGGGTCGCCGAGGCCTTTGTTGAAGTTGTGGGCGAACTCGGCGGAGATGATGAAGTTCTGGTTCCAGGCCAGTTTAAGGCCGATACCGGCCGTGTAAACGGGTTCGAAGGTTTTGGCTTTCAGGAACTTCATCGTGTCGGTGAATCCGTTGATGGCGGCGACGGCGCTCATTTCCGGCAGCGTCGCCATTTTTTCCAGACGGTATGCCTGGGTGATCATACCGACGTCGAAGAAGGGATTGGTCGCCAGGTAGAAGTATTGTTTCCAGAGTTTGAAACTCCAGAATTTGATGCGTAACTCAAGGTTGGCCCAGGCGTAGCCGTCGGCGATGAGACGGTTGGAGTAGGTGCCGCGCACGGTGTTGTAGCTGCCGAAGCCCTCGGAAATCATCTGCTTGAGGATGAGGGAGGTGATGTTCTGCTGCATATAATAGGGCGTACGTCCGGCGATGGTTCCCTGGTAGGCGATGTGGTAGGCGAAGACCGGGTCGCCTGCTTTGATGAAGCCGACTGGGATGCGGACATAGTGGCGGAAATGGGCGTTCAGTTTGAGGTAATGATAGCCGTCTCCGGTCACGGAAGGCGAACCGTTGAAATAGAGTTCGGCCCAGATTCCCTTATTAGGCGCGGCTTCCAGGTCCCGGCTGTCATAGACCAGACCGGCCTTGAGTTCGAGCCGGTGCCCGCCCGTTGCTTCCTTTTCCTCGATCAGACCGTTCTCGCAGTAGTGGCGATACATCGTGGCGGCCGGATTGTAGCGGTATTTGCTGCCGTCGTAGTCTGCCATCTTGAAGTACCAGTAGCTGATACCTGCCGCCCATTTGAAGTGCTCGGTAATGTTCCCTTGGAAGTCGGCGAGGATGCGGACCATATCGCGCCGCATGTGGTAGTAGGAAATACCCAAAGAACCATCGGCATCGGCGGCGGAAGGGACGGGGGGAATGCCCATCGGCAGGAAGGCTCCCCATTTGTCATAGAGGGAAGTCTGGTAAAACTTTTTGTTGGCATCCAATTCCTTGTAATAGGGTGATGCACCGCCGTTGAATCCGTAGAACAGGTAGAGCGGGTCGTTGACATAGGTCGCGGACGCAGTGATACGCATATTGGGAATCAGGTACTTGCTGTCGTAGGCAAGATAGGCGCGGGTGCGGCCTTTGGTGTAGTGCGAGACCTCCAGGCTGATTTTGTGCAGGGGGTCGGGGTAGGTGCTTCCGTCGCCGTAATAATAAATGTCTCCGAAGGCGCCGTACTGGAAGCCCATATCGTTGGAGTAGGTGGCGCAAGGGAACGCGCCGAACGCCCAGCCTTTCTTCACTTCTTTCTCCTCTTTCGGGGGTGTGGCAGAGTGGGTTGTATCTTCTTGGGCGAATAGGACAGGAGAGGCCGCCAGGCAAAGGATGCCGGCCAGCAAAAAGATATTTTTCATCATTACAGTTCTTTAACGGTTTTCAAAAAGGCCCGGACGTGGGCGACGTATTCGGCGGGATGGTCGCGGTAGGCCATTGCGTGTTCGGAGCCTTCCGCCACCCACATTTCCTTGTAGCCGTTGACTTTGGCGTCGTAGTTCTTCTGCAGGTTTTCAAAAACCACGAAATCATCCGCGTCGCCGTGGATGAAGAGCATCGGGCGCGTACATTTGGCCAACTGGGCGACGGAAGAGGCTTCTTTGAATCCCCAGCCGTAGCGAATCTTGCAGGCGAGGCTGGCGCAGTCGAGAATGGGGAAGGTCGGCAGGCCGAAAGAGTCTTTGAGGTTGTGGGCGAACTGGTCCCAGACCGAACTGTAGCCGCAGTCTTCCACGAAGGCTTTGTAGTAGTCGGGCAGTTCGTCTCCGCTGAGCATCATCGTGGTGGCGGCACCCATCGACACGCCGTGGACGACCATGAAGTCCTGTCCCCAGATGTCGTGGGCCAATTCTCCGAAACGCTTGACATCCAGACGGTCCAGCCAGCCCATCTGTACGGCGCGTCCTTCGGACAGGCCGTGGAAATGCAGGTCGGGAACCATCACGTTGTAGTTGAGGGAGTCGCGGTACATCCGCACAAGGTTGAGGAAGCAGATGTGGTTGTCGGTGTAGCCGTGGACGACGACGGCCGTTCCTTCGGCGCTCTCGGGACGCTGGGCGTCGGAGAAGAAGGCGTACAATTTGTACCCACCTTCGCCAATCAGGGTCGTGTCGCGAATGAGGCCGTTCGTGCGGAGACTGTCGTACCAGGCCATGATGCCGGGGTAGCGACCTTCGGTTTTGGCGCGGTCACCCTCGAAATCATCCCCGTGTTCCTGGGGTAGCAAGGCGTAAGAGCACATGTAATTACCTGCGATGCATAAAACAACGAGCAGGACGGCGATAATGCTGCCGAAAATGATCAAAAATTTTTTCATAGTTTTAAATTTTGTTACAAATATAAGCTTTTACTTTTAAAAAAACCTTAACTTTGCCGCTCACGTGAGAATTTACTGCCATGGGAAACAGAAAAGACGAAGGGCTGAAGGCCTTGGGGCACGATAGCCAATATATCCACAGTTATGCTCCGAACTTGCTGGAGGCCTTTGAGAACCAGCATAAGGACAACGATTACTGGGTGCGTTTCAATTGTCCGGAATTCACCAGCGTATGCCCCATCACCGGCCAGCCGGACTTTGCGGAAATCCGTATCTGTTATGTGCCCGGCGAACGGATGGTCGAGAGCAAAAGTCTCAAACTCTATCTGGGCAGTTTCCGCAACTGCGGGGCTTTCCACGAGGATTGCGTCAATATGATTATGAAGGACCTCATCGCATTGATGGCGCCCAAATATATCGAAGTCACCGGCTTCTTCACCCCGCGCGGGGGCATCAGCATCCACCCCTACGCCAATTACGGCCGTCCCGGCACGAAATGGGAGGACGTGGCCTTCAAACGTTTGAGCGAAAGGGAATAAGATGGCCGGCCCCCTTTATCTGCTTGTCGTTGCCGGTGGCAGCGGTCTTCGGATGGGCGGCGAGCTTCCCAAGCAGTTTCTGTTGCTGGATGGCCGCGTCGTTCTACTGCGGACCATCGATGTGTTCCGCAAAGCCGTGCCGGGCATCCATGTGGTGACGGTGCTGCCTATGGAGTGGCGGGAGTATTGGCGGGATCTGTGTGCGCAACATCGCTTTTTTTATCCCCAGACCTTTGTGGAAGGAGGGCTGACGCGCTTTCATTCCGTACAAAACGCCTTGGCACATATTCCCGACGAGGCGACGGTGGCCATTCACGACGGAGTCCGTCCTTTGATCAGCGAAGCATTGGTAAAAGAGCTGTTCCGGCGCGCGGAAACGGCTGACGGCGTGGTTCCCTGCCTGCCGGCGGTGGATACGTTACGCTGTCTGCAAGCCCGGGACGGCATCGGCCATTCTTCCGGGAAAGCACTGCCGCCCCGTTCGGAACTTTATGCCGTCCAGACCCCGCAAATTTTCGACGCCGCCCTGCTCAAAGCGGCTTACACCCTGCCTTTCGAACAGGATTTTACGGATGACGCCTCGGTCGTTGAACGCTATGTTCAAAAGAAAAATCTGCAGAAAAACATTCTGTACGTCCCCGGCGAGCGCCTGAATATCAAGCTGACGACCCCCGAGGATATGCGCCTCGCCGAAGCCATTTTGAGTACACATTAATTTTCTTCTTTTTTTCTTTTTACAAGCGTTATTTTTTTGTAACTTTACACAAATTTTGACGCAATATGGCATTTTCCTTTTTGACACAAGAACTGGCCATCGATTTGGGTACCGCCAACACCGTCATCTATCAGAATGATCAGGTGGTTTTGGACGAACCCAGCATTGTGGCCATCGAAAAAGCGACGGGGCGTTGTGTGGCCTATGGCCGTGAGGCCAAGCGGATGCACGGAAGGACCAACCCCGGCATTGAAACCATCCGTCCCTTGAAAGACGGTGTAATTGCTGACTTTAACGCGGCGGAATTGATGATCCGCAGTTTCATCCGCAAGGTGAACGAAAACCGCAAGTTCATCATCAATCCCAGCATCAAGATGGTGATCGGTATCCCCGCCGGTTCGACGGAGGTGGAAATCCGTGCGGTGCGTGACTCTACTGAGCACGCCGGCGGCCGTGACATCTATCTGGTTTTCGAACCGATGGCTTCCGCATTGGGGATCGGCCTGAATGTGCTGGAGCCCAAAGGCAATATGGTGGTGGATATCGGAGGCGGTACGACGGAGATTGCCGTGATTTCGCTCGGCGGCATCGTGGTCCAAGACAGCGTGCGTACGGCCGGTGATGCGTTCACGAAAGACATTCAGGACTATATGCGTCAGCAGTACAGCCTCAAGGTAGGAGAGGTGACGGCCGAGGAAATCAAGTGCGCGGTGGGCGCCGTGATTCCGAATCTGCCTTCCGAAGAGGTCCCCGAACCGTTCCGGGTGGTCGGCCCCAATATGATGACGGCCCGGCCCGTGGAAGCGGTGGTGACCTACGAAGAAATCGCCCATTGTCTGGACAAGACCATCAGCAAACTGGAGCAGGCCATCATTCACGTGCTGGAGCAGACCCCGCCCGAGCATTATTCCGATATCGTGGCAGATGGTATCTGGCTGGCTGGCGGCGGCGCTTTGCTGCGCGGTCTGGCCGCTCGTTTCTCTGATAAAATGAATATTCCTTTCCACGTGGCGGAAGACCCGCTCAAGGCCGTGGCCCGTGGTACTTGCATCGCTTTGAAAGATACGCAGAAATATTTTTCATTCTTGATGCGCTGATGTCAGCAGGGAGTACGAATACCCGTCGACATTGGATCGATGCAGCCGCTTTCATCTTGATGGAGGTGGCTGCATTGGCAATGGTGGGAGTCAGTTCCGAAGTCCAGCGTACCTGGATGGGAGGGATGGCTCATTCGGTCACCGCCTTCATTGGGGGTGGTCTCGAGAACGTGGGTCGCTACTTCCATCTACGGGCAGAGAATGAACTGCTGGCTCAGCAGAACCTGGCCCTGATGCAGATGATGGCCGGGGAAGCGGAGTCTCCGGTGCTTCGTACCGAGGCCTGGACCTACCTGCCGGCGCAGATCGCCAAGCACCAGTTCAAGGGAAGTCATAGTTATTATTTGCTGGATAAGGGCTCGGTGGATGGCATAAGCGTCAACTGCGGCGTGATTACGCCCCGGGGCGTGGTCGGTATCGTGGATGCGGTTACTCCTCATTACAGTTATGTCCGTTCCTTTTTCAGTGTCGGGATGACCCTCAGTGTCCGGGAAGACAGTACGGGTGTCACCGGTCCGTTGGTGTGGGATGGGAAAGGCCGGAACGGCGCCTGCCTCCGCTCGATTCCCCATCATATCGTGATTCCTCCCGGCCGGGAAATCCGCACCAGTCCTTATTCGGGGTTGTTTCCGCCCGATATTCCTCTGGGCGTGACGGGGGAAAGCCGTTTTTCCAAGGATGGAACGCAAACGATCGAAGTCGCCCTCTATGAAGAACCTACCCGCTTGCGGCACGTAATGGTTGTCAGGCAGACCTGGCGGGATGAAATCGAAAAGTTGGAACAATGAACCGCAGCGTATCCTTCCTCTTCTTTTTGATGGTGCTGGCGCAGGTGCTGATCAGTTATCTGTTCCAGACGGGGCCTTGGTGTGTGCTGACGCTGCTTCCGGCGATGATTTTCTGTCTGCCTACCGATCGGTCTACCCTTCGTCTGATGCTGGTGGCTTTCGTGAGCGGGCTGGCCGTCGATTTCTTCGCGGACGGCATCCTCGGGCTCAATGCCTTTTCTCTGGTGCCGGTCGCCCTGGTACGTCGTTTCCTGCTGGTCCGTTTGTTCAATGAGGAACTGGTCACCCGGGGAGAGAGTATTTCCTGGCGCAAATGGGGACTGGTGCGTATTTTCGGGTGTGTGCTGATTCTCACGGCCCTTTTCCTGTTGCTGTATGTGGCGGTGGATGCGGCCGGTGAGAGAAGTTTCTGGGCCTGTCTGTCCACCTTTGCGTGCTCCCTGCCCCTTGACCTGCTGCTGTCCGTCCCTGTTTTACTGGCATTTCTGGAGAAATGACCGAGCCTACGCGTCATACCCGGATGCTCGTCGCCCTGGTGGTGGCGGCACTGATTCTGCTGGGGCGCATTTTTTATATTCAGATTGTCGATGATAGTTATAAGACGGATGCGCTCAACAATTCCATGGCGCATATCCCCGTCTATCCGCTCCGGGGCATCATCTACGACCGCAACGGCCAGATTCTGGTGGGCAACAAGATTTGTTACGACCTGCTCTGTACCCCTTCGGCGCTCGAGCCTTTCGACACCTTGCTGCTGAGTCAGGTGCTGGGCGTGGAGCCGGAGCTCATCAAGAAGAAGGTGGCGGAATACACCTCCCGCAAGTCCCGGCGCATCATCGGCTACCGCAGTGTCGTGATGTTTCCCAAGTTGCCGGAAGAGACCTATATGCGTTTCGAGGAGATATCCTATCGCTTTCCCGGCTTTTCCGGCCAGGCCCGCAGCCTGCGCCAATACCCTTATAACGCCGGGGGGAACCTGCTGGGCTATATCAGCGAGGTGGATGCGGCTTATATCAAGGCACATCCCGAGTACAAGAGCGGGGACTATGCCGGCAAAACGGGACTTGAGTCTTCGTATGAAAGTCTGCTGCGGGGAGAAAAGGGAGAAAAGATTTTCTATCGGGATTCCCGGGGACGCATCGGGGTTCCTTATTGCTTATCCCGCCGGAGGGAAGGTGGCTGCTGCCGTGCAGGCAGAAAAATGCCTGCCCGCCAGCAGCACCTTCCACCACCTCATCCCCTTCAGCACTATGGCCAGCAACTGATGAAGAACAAAGTGGGTTCGCTGGTGGCCATCGAACCCTCGACCGGCGAGATCCTGACCCTGGTTTCCAGTCCGGGCATCGATGTGGAGTGCCTGGCGGACATCGGTTCGCATTACAAAGAAATCGCGGCCAATCCCTACAAACCGATGTTCAACCGGGCGGTGCAGGCTGCTTACCCGCCGGGATCGGTCTTCAAACTGGTCAATGCGTTGATCGGGATGGAGGAAGGCGTGCTGAAACCTTCCATGCTCTATCCCTGCCACGCCGGTTATCATTATGGGAAAAGCAGCCGCCTGGGCTGCCATAATCATCGTTCTCCCATCAATATGAACGAGGCAATCATGATGTCTTGCAACGCCTATTTCTGCTATGTGTTCAAGGACCTCATCGACAATCCGGCCTATGGGACTTCCGGAGACGCGTTTACGCAGTGGCGGAACTATGTGGAAAGTTTCGGCTTCGGGAAAAAGCTGGGTAGCGATTTTCCCTCCGAGTTGGGCGGTTTCATCCCGCAGGCATCCTATTACGACCGCTATTATGGCAAGAATGCCTGGAAGGCGCATACCATCCTTTCGCTGTCCATCGGTCAGGGAGAACTCGGCTGTACGCCTTTGCATCTGGCCAATTTGTGCGCGACCATCGCCAACCAAGGCTATTATTATATTCCGCATCTGGTGAAGGAAAGCGAACAGGTGCCCCTGGATGAAAAATACCGGGAACGTCATTATACGCAGATCAACACGGCCCATTTCGCGAAAATCATCCCGGGCATGTATATGGCGGTCAATGCCGGCTTGACCAGCGGGGCGACGGCCAGTGTGGCGGCGGTCGAGGGACTGGATATTTGCGGGAAGACGGGTACGGCCCAGAACCCGCACGGAGACGACCATTCCGTGTTCATCTGTTTCGCTCCCCGCGACAATCCCAAGATTGCCGTGGCTGCCTATGTGGAAAATGGCGGGTTCGGGGCGGCCTGGGCGGCACCCATCGCCTCGTTGTTGGTGGAACAATATCTTTCCGGCGGCATTTCCGAGGAGCGTAAGCCTTTGGAAAAACGGATGCTGGACGGGAGTTTAATGCATAAAGTGAAAAAGAAATGACCGGGCAGGCCACACAAAGAAGTTTCCTGAATACCATCGACTGGTATCTGGTCGGGGCGTATCTGCTCCTCGTGGTTATCGGCTGGCTCAATATCTATGCCTCCGAATATGACCCGGAGAATGTGCGCTCCATCTTCTCGTGGGACATGCGCAGTGGGAAGCAGTTGGTCTGGATCGGAACTTCGTTTGTACTGGGTGTTTTCATTTTGTTTTTCATCTCTCCGCGCAATCTGGAGACGCTTTCGCCGCTTTTATACGGCGTGATGCTCGTCCTGTTGGTGGCGGTTATCTTCCTGGGGGCCAACACACGGGGCTCCCATTCGTGGTTTGTGCTGGGTCCGGTGAGTTTCCAGCCGGCGGAGTTGTCCAAAATTACGACGGCCTTGCTGCTGGCCAACCGGATGAGCCGCTATGACTTCCGTTTGGCGCATCGGCGGGATTTTATTCAAACGGCCGCCATCATTCTTATCCCGATGCTGATCATCGTGGCGGAAAACGAGACGGGTTCGGCCTTGGTCTATCTTTCCTTCCTGTTTATGCTGTATCGGGAAGGGCTTTCCGGCTGGCTGCTTCTGCTGCTGTTGATGATCATCGTCGTGTTTATCCTGACGCTGGTGCTATCCCCTTATGTGGCCCTGTGGGTGACGATGGCGGTGGCGGCGGCCTGTGTCTGCGCGGAACGGGCGACGATGCGTCGCTTCTTCCGCATTTATACGCCGGTGGGCCTGTTCCTGGCCTTCTATCCGCTGATTTACCGTACGTGGATGGCGGAAAGCGCCCTCGCCTTCCTGCGTCCCTCCTGGATGTTGCTGGCCGCGGCGGTGGTGATGATTGTCGGCTACCTGATCAAGGCCTGGCAGGAAAAGAATTCTTTCCGTATGTTCGTGGCCTTCGCGCTGGTGCTCGGACTGATTATCGCGCGGGTGGTGCCCTGGGTGTTTCAAAATGTGCTGCAGGATCACCAGCGGATTCGTATAGAAGTATTGCTGGGGATGAAGGAAGACCCGGCGGGCGCCGGATACAATGTGCGCCAGTCGATGATTGCCATCGGTTCCGGCGGTTTCTGGGGCAAGGGCTGGCTGCAGGGGACACAGTCGTCCTACGGTTTCGTGCCGGAGCAGAGCACGGACTTTATTTTCTGCACCATCGGGGAGCAATGGGGCTTTATGGGCTGTCTGCTGACCATTGCTTTGTATGTGTTCCTGATCGGACGCATCATGATTTTATCCGAGGGTTCGCGAGAAACGTTTACCCGCATCTATGGCTATTGCGTAGCGGGGATTATGTTTATGCATTTGATTGTCAATATCGGAATGACCATTGGCCTGATGCCCGTCATCGGTATTCCGCTGCCGTTTTTAAGTTATGGCGGCTCGTCGCTCTGGTCTTTTTCCATAATGATTTTTATCTTTGTAGCATTGATTCGTAACGAAAAGAAATATTTCTGATGAGAGTACTGCACATTACGAATAATTATCCGACTGCCGAGCAGCCCGCGTTCGGGGCTTTCGTCCGTTCGCAAGTGGCGTCGCTGCAGGCTGCGGGGGTGGATTGTGCGGTGTTCAATGTGGATGGCCGGGGAGCCCTATGGCGTTATCTGTGGGCCTGGCTGCGTTTGTTGGGACATTTGCTGACCCATCGTTATGATGTGCTGCATTGCCATCATGCGATAACGGGGATTCTGCTTTGTCTGACCGGGGCCCCGCTTTTTTCCAAATGTGTCCTTTCGTATCAGAACAGTCCTTCCCACGAATGGGGGAGAGGTACTTTCTTTCTGCTTTATCCTTTTTTCCGCCGCATCATCCTCAAGTCGAGGGAAGAAGCATTTATGGGCGGTAAAAAGGTTTGTGTCATTCCCAACGGTTGTTCTTCCGAATGCTTTCGTCCGATGGATAAGACAGAGTGCCGTCGGGAATTGGGACTGGACGCGGAGAACCGTTATGTGCTTTTTATCGATGTCAATCCCCGTCGTGCCGCCAAGAGGCATTCCCAGAAACGGAGAGACCGTTTTGATGAGGCGCTGATTTGCTTGTGCGAGCGTTTCGGCGGTCCGGTCGAGCCCTTGATTTTGCAGGAAGAGAATCCGGAACGGATGCCCCTTTGGTACAATGCCGCCGACTTGTTTATGGTGACCAGTGATTACGAGGGCTCGCCCAATGCGGTCAAGGAATGCCTGATGTGCAATGCTCCGGTGGTGGCGACGCCGGTGGGGGACCTGCCGTATCTGGCGAAATTCTGTCCGGACTGTCACGTGATTCCAAGTTTTGATGCGAATGCCCTGGCACAAAAGGCCTGGGAGGTGATGACCGGTGTAGTCGGAGGTTCCGAGCCGCTTTCAGAAGAAGCCGACGGCTCCGGCGTCCGTTCTTCGCGGGAGGCTTTGCTCAAGTTGGGCTATGGCTTGGAAGACACGGCCCGCAAATTGGTTGAATTGTATCGAAGCCTATGATGGATGGGTGTGTCATAGTTACCTGGCGTTGTCCTTTCCACTGCAAGATGTGCTCCATCTGGCAGCATCCGTCCGTACCTTCGGAAGAGTTCGCGCCGTCCGTGCTGGAGAAACTGCCGCGGATGAATGCCGTCAATATCACGGGCGGAGAGCCTTTCGAACGGGAGGATTTGGAGGAGATTGTTCGCATCCTTGTTCCCAAGTGCCGCCGTATCGTGTTCTCTACCAACGGCTGGTACACGGAGCGCATCGTGGCGATGGCCCGCCGTTTCCCTGAAGCGGGATTCCGTATCAGTCTGGAGGGTTTGCAGGCAGCCAATGATGCCTTGCGGGGCGTTCCGGGCGGTTTTGAACGGGGGATGGAGACCCTGCGTCAGTTGCAGGAACTGGGCTGCAAGGATGTAGGTGTGGCTATCACGCTTTCGGGAACCAATCATCAGGATTTGCTGCCGCTCTATCGGCTGGCCCGGGAAAAGGGCCTGGAATTTGCGACGGCGGCGGCCCACAATTCATTCTATTTCCATAAACAGGACAATGTGCTGGAGGATCGGACCGGCGTGGCTGCGGCATTGGACGAACTGGTGGGGTGTATGTTGGCCGAAAACAGTCCCAAGTCCTGGGCGCGGGCTTATTTCAACAACGGCTTGAAGGGCTATGTGCTGGGGCAGCCTCGTCCGCTTCCCTGCCGGGCCGGTAGCAGCAACTTTTTTGTTGATCCCTACGCTAATGTCTTGCCCTGCAATGGCATGGCGGAGGCGATGGTGATGGGCAATCTGGCCGAAGCATCCTCTTTTGAGGAAATCTGGAACAGCCCCCGTGCCCGCGAGGTCCGTTCGGCCGTGGCGGCTTGTCAGCGGCAGTGCTGGATGATGGGGACGGCTTCGCCCGCTATCAAGAGTCATCCGTTGAAAGTGGGAGGGTGGATACTCAGGAGGTGGATATGAAAATTTTCTTCATAGGAGGCCGGGATATCTTTTCCGTGGGAGGCATCGAAAACTGGATGCTCCATCTTCCGGTGGCGCTGGCGGCCAAGGGACATGATGTCACGGTCTGCTGTGAAAGCGACGAAGACGGGGTTCGTTTCTATGAAAATGTTCGTATTCTTTATCTGAAAGCCCCGAAGAATAAATATCTTCGCAAGATCTGGGCTTCGTATCGGGCGACCCGTCGGGCCTTGGCCGAGGGCTGTGACCTGATTCATTACAATGTGTGGCCCAGTGCCGTCTGGGGTTTCCTGGCGGAGAAAAAAGGGGTGAATACCCTCTTGATGGGACACGGTTTCGAGTGGAAAAGAAGCAAGTACAATGTGCTTCAGTGCGGTATCTTACGGCTTTGCGAAGGATGGGCGGCCCGTCGGCACAAGCATGTCGTCCTGTGCAGTCAGGAACAGACGGACTGGTATGTCCGGCATTACGGTTGCGCGGGCAAGGCGGTGACCATTCCCAGCGCGGTGGATTTCCCGGCGGATACTGTCACGGAAGCGGAGCGCGACGAAAGCGCTCCAGTGAGTGAGAAAATGCCCTATACCCTGCTGTATATGGGGCGTATTTCCCCGGAAAAGAATGTGGACCTGCTCATCCGGGCCTTTGCCCGTATCCGGGTGGAAAGGGGCGTGCAGGCGCGGTTGCTGATAGCCGGTTCGATGGATGCGTCCGGCGCCTACGGGCGGAAAATTCAAAAACTGGTGGATTCCTGCGAGGGCGTGGACTATGTGGGCGAAGTATTCGGCGAACAAAAAGAGGAATTGTTGCGTCAGACCCATCTTTTCTGCCTGCCCTCCTCCATTGAAGGCCTTTCCATCGCTTTGCTGGAAGCGGCGGCCCACCGCATTCCCGTGCTGGCCTCCGACATTCCTTCCAACCGGGAAGCTCTGGGGGATGATGCCATTTGGATTCAGCCGGAAAGCCTTTCTTCCCTTGAGCACGCCTTCCGTTTTGTGTTTCCCGGCGTTTCTCCCGAAGATGACACCCGGGTACAGGAAATGCTGAAACACCATGCCGACCTGGCTTATGAACGCGTTGCCGACCGTTTCACCTGGGAGCGTTCCGTTGCTCTCTATGAGGCATATATTCGAGATATTGTGGGAAAATGACTAACTTAGCAGATTGAAAGTTGCGTATGCCTCAGGTAAGTATCGTTATTGTGTGTATGAATCGTCCGGACAACTTGGAGCCTTGTCTGGAGAGTATTCAGCGCTATACCTCTGTGTCGTATGATATTTGGGTAGTGGCGTATTTGTTTGATAAAGAGGAGTTGGCGAAACTGCAGGCCCGATTCCCGGATGTCCATTGGGTGTTGAGCGACGAGGTCCGGGGCTTTGCGGAAAACAACAATCTGGCTTTGCGGCAGGTGACGGGCGAGTTGGTGCTGTGCATCAACGACGACACCCGCATTTTTATGCCTTCTATCGATTATCTGGTCAAAAATTTTGCCAAGTTGCCGGAGGATGCGGCCATCCTTTCCCCGAAAATCGATTTTCCCAGCGGGGAGGTCCAGACCTGCGGACGGCCGAAGCAGACAGCCTGGAAATACATTCTGGAACGCTATCATCTCGATGGCAAACCCCAGGAAGACGATACCCAGGGCAAGAAACCGGTGGTCAATTCCATTTTCCGGACCACCGATATCAACGGAGCCTGTTTCTTGATCCGGCGGGATGTGTTCGAAGAGTTGGGCTGGTTTGACGAGCGCTATTTCTTCACCCCGGAGGACATCGCCCTCTCCACCCTGGCCCGCAAGAAAGGCTACGGCGTCTATGTGGATGTGGATGCGTTGGTGATTCATTACCATCATAAGACGGCCCGCAAGGTCATCACGGCCACCAAGCCGGCGGGGATGCGGGGTTTTCTGATGTTCCACAGCCACGGTTGCGGCCTGTATTATTTCATCCTCGGCTGCATCGTATGGTGGGCGGAGTTCTGCAAATTCTGCTGGGCCGCCATCCGTTGTCTGTTCGATTCCAAGAAAGGGCTTCGTGTCAAGCGGACGGTCTATGCCCACAACCTGGCCAGCATATTCACGACGAAAACCCCGAAAGAAATTTTCCTGAAATATTATTCCCGTCTGAAGTGATGTCCGCGCCCGAGCCCGTCATATCCGAGAAAAGCCGTCGTATTGCCCGCAATACGCTTTTCCTGTATGCGCGGATGCTGGTGCTGCTGCTTATCGGGCTGTTTACCTATCGGATCGTACTGCGTTCGCTGGGTATCAGCGACTATGGTATCTTCAGTGCGGTCGGCGGTGTCGTCACAATGTCGATGTTGGTGATGACGACGGTTTCCAATGCCATCAGCCGTTATCTGATGGTGGCGCTGGGAGAGGGGAACGAAGCGCGTCTGAAGGCGGTGTTTGGGACCAGCCTGGCCATTATGGGCTTGTTCTGTCTCTTGATTTTGGCGTTGGTGGAAAGTGTGGGACTGTGGTATCTGCATACGAAAATGTTGATTCCGCCCGGCCGGATGGGAGCGGCTGCCGTCGTGTTGCACGCTTCTGCCTTGTTGTTGATCGTCCAGTTGCTGACCACGCCTTATCTGGCGCTGATTACAGCCCACGAACGGATGGATGCCTATGCGTATCTGGGTATTTTGGAGGCCGTTCTCAAATTGGGTGTGGCTCTGTTGATTGCGTATTCTGTTTCCGACCGCCTCGTTCTCTACGTCTGGCTGTTGCTGGCGGTGGGGGTGCTTACCCGCTCGGCCTATGTGCTTTATGCGGCGGTCCGTTTCCCGGAATCCCGCCTGCCTTTCCGTTGCGAGGGGGCGGTTATGAAGGAAATGGGGGCTTTCGCCGGCTGGAATTTCCTGGGTTCGGGCACCTATATGCTCAGCACGCAGGGTGTCAACCAGTTGATGAATGTCTTTTTCGGGGTGTCCGTCAACGCGGCGCGCGGCATCGCCGACAAAGTGGAGCAGGTGGTGCGTCAGTTCGCCACCAATATCGCCGTCGCCATCAATCCGCCTTTGGTGAAATCGTATGTCGGCGGCAGCAAGGATTACTCGTTTGAACTGGTCTGTAAAGGGGCCAAGTACTATTTCTGGATTTTGTGGGTGCTGACGCTGCCTTTCCTGACCGACGCGCCCGCCATTCTCCGCCTGTGGCTGGGAACGGAACTTCCGCCCGAGGCGTCGCTGTTCACCCGGCTGACCTTGTTGTGCTTCCTGGTGGACTTCACCCCCAACACATTGGTGACCTTGGAGCAGGCGCACGGGAAAATCCGTCGTTTTTATCTGACGGTCAGTGCCGTTACGGTGCTGGTCTTCCCTTTGACCTGGGTGTTGTACCGGGTTGGGATGCCGGTGTGGACGGCCTATATCGTCTTTATCTCCGTGTATCTGCTCAAGGATGTCGTGTTGCTGCTGATTGCCCGGCGTGATACGGGTTTCCCCATCCGCAAATTCCTGCGGGATTCCATCGTCCCGATAGTCAGCGCTGTGCTTCCGTCGGCGCTGGTGGCGGGCGCGTTGATGCTTTGGCTGCCGCCGTATGCCTGGCGTTTCTTGCTGGTCGCCCTGGCCGGGGTGCTTTCCACCGGACTGGGAGTCTGGGTGGGCGGTCTGACCCCGGGGGAGAAGAATTATGTTCGTTCCAAGTTTGTAAGAAAATGAAAATCTTGGCCGTCGTTGTCGCTTACAAGCCCGATGTGGAGGCTTTGCGCAGTCGCTTGGAACGCTACAGAGACGCGGTGGACCAGATTTATTTATGGAAAAATTCTCCCTTCGACTTTACGGGCGAACGGCTGGTTGAGGCCGGGGATACGACTATTTGCTGACGATGGACCAGGATTCCGAATGGGAGGATTTCCCGGCCTATCTCAAGGCCGCTTTGGAGGGTCCCGTCGGACTTTACGGTCCGCGCGTGAGTCCCAAGGAACAGGCGGACGCGAATGGCCCTGTCGCAGCCTCGCCGCTTTACGAGCCGACGGACTTTCTGATTACCTCGGGAATGTTGATTGCTTTGCCTTTATTGGAAGAAATCGGGGGCTGGCGGGAGGAGTTCTCCGTGGATGCGGTGGATGTGGATTTCGTCCTTCGGGCCAAATCTTTGGGCATTCCTTCTTTCCGCGTGGGGGCGGGGATGCTCTGGCAGCAATTCGGAGGCCGGCGCAAAAAAGGCGCGTTCCATATCTATGATTATGCTCCCGAGCGCCTGTACGGCATCTATCGCAACCATATTCTGACCATTCGTCGCTACGGCTCTTATGCGGACTCTTTGCGGAAAATGTTTGTCCGTCGCTGGATTTTCAGCCGCATTCCCCGTATTCTGCTGGGCGAAAAGAATCGTTGGGCCAAATGGAAGGCCATTGCCCGAGGTATCAGGGATGGCTTATGCGCCCCCACAGGACGCTCGCAAGTGGCATTGATCACCTGGTTCGGCACCCCCAATTACGGGACCAATCTGCAGGCCTATGCCTTGGCTCGGGCGTTGCGTCGGGAGGGTGTCGACCCGATTTTGCTCCGCCGTTTTGAATATCCTTTTACCCTTAAGGCGCTTCGGGAGAACCTGCATCGGCTGCTGGGCATCCGTCGTTTTTGGAAATACGGGCCCGACCCCTGGCCGGAGAAGACGGCCGCCATCCGCGCTTTCGTCCGCGAACAGTTGCCTTCCCGTATGATTGTCGGCCCGCTGGGGCTTCGTTCGCTGTCCCGTAAAGTGCACCTTTTCTTGTGCGGCAGCGACCAATTGTGGAATGTCCGCGACCATTTCCGTCCTTTTGAATTTCTGGCTTATGCCCCCGAGGGGAAGAAAGCGGCCTTTGCGACCAGCACGGGCAACGGCTCGGTTCCGCCGGAGTTGACAGCAAGAATGCGGGCCTATCTGTCCGGCTTCGGCCCCATCTCCCTGCGGGAGAAGGCGGGCGTGCAAGCCGTATCGGCTTTGACCGGGCGCAACGATATTTCCTGTGTGCTGGACCCGACCTTCTTGCTTACCCCCCAGGCCTGGCGGGCCTTTGCGGCTGGCTCCAGGGGTTCGAATTTGGGCTCGCACGCGGGATCGGATGCGACGGACCAGCCCTATCTTTTCTGCTATCTGCTACGTCCCGGACACGAGGAAAGGGTGATTGAAATCGCCCGTCAATGCGGTCTGGAGCGGATAGTAAGTCTTCCGGCCGGGGAGAATCCCCATCCCGCCGTCGGCACCGTAGTCCCAGATGCCGGACCCCGCGAATTTGTCGCCTTGTTGGCCGGTGCGGCGTGGGTGGTGACGGATTCGTTCCACGGCTTCGCCTTGTCGGCCAATCTCTCCCGCAATGTCTGTGTGCTCAAGCGTTTTTCCGACGTAGACCCCGCTTCCCAGAACGAAAGGATGTACGACCTGGCCGAACGGCTGGGCTTGGAGGCTTGTCTGGAAGAAGGAACGCTACCCTCGATTGATTGGACGGCCGTTCAAGAGCACATCAAGGTGCTCCGCGCGGAATCTGAACAAATTTTGAAGGAGACTTTGCGATGAAAGTGTATGCCGCCTGGAATCCTTCTGAAGAGCAGCGTCGGGGCTCGTCCTCGGGCGGTGTGGCGACGATGCTGGCCCGTGCCGTGCTCGATGCGGGAGGTGTGTATTTCGGGACGCGTTGGGATGAGCGGATGCGTCCGGTGGTCGCCTGGACAGAGACAGATGTGGCGCCGTTCAAAGGCTCGCGTTATGTCCAATCGCATTTTGACGCCTCTGTCCGCGAGCAACTGGAGCGTTTCCTGGAGGAGGGGCGTACCGTTTTGTTCGTGGGGACTCCCTGTCAGGTGGCGGCCTTACAGACGCTGCGTGAGCATCCCCGTCTGATTTGTGTGGATCTCATCTGTCACGGGACCGTCCCGGCTTCCTCTCTGGAACAGGAACTGGCCTATCTGGCTCCCGGCGCCTCTTTGACGGATGTCCGTTTCCGAGAGGGACCTTTGTATCAAATGAGTTTGTGGGAGAAGGAGCGCTGCCTGTATCGTCGGTCGGCGGCCCTCTCACCCTATTTATATGCTTTCCTTTCCGGTTTGAGCCTGCGTGAGGCCTGTTATCGTTGCCCCTATGCCCGGCCCGAGCGGACGGGGGATATCACCCTGGGTGACTTTATTGGCTATCCGAGGCCGGGGGTTTCGTTTGTGATGACCCATACACCGAAAGGGGAGGAGTGGCTGAAGCGTTGCGGGGCCGTCCTCGAAGCGCGGTCTTTTGAGGAACGGGCGGCCTATCGTCCGGGCTTGCTGGAGCCGACCGCGCCTTCTCCGCTTTGTCCCGTTTTCTTGAAGCATCTGGAACGCTTGCCTTTTCCGCAGGCGGTCCGCAAGACCCTGCGCGGGTATTTCCGGGGCCTTCCGTTCCGTCAGGCTTGGAAGTGGCTGCATCATCAGGCCTATCTGGTCAAATCTTTTATCAAAGGAAAATGAAAGTTCTCTTCATCATCGTCAGTTATAATGGGATGGCCTGGCTGGAGCGTTGTCTGGGTTCCGTCGTGGCGCAGGTTGTGCCGGACACGCAGGTCGATTTGTTCGTGGTGGACAATGATTCCACGGACGGGAGCGCTGATTTTGTGGAGGCGCGTTTTCCGCAGGCCCGCTTGACGCGTTGCGCGGAGAACCTGGGCTTTACCACCGCCAACAACCTGGGATTTGACTATGCGATGCGGAAGGGCTATGATTATGTCTATCTGCTCAATCAGGACGCGTGGTTGGAAGAGGGCGCGTTGGCGGCCTTGCTGGAGGCGGCCGCGGGTCATCCGGAGTATGCCGTCCTCAGCCCGTTGCAACTGCAGGCCGACGGCGTTTCCTTTGACCCTAAGTTTGGGAAACTGATGAAGCGTGCGTGCGTGAGCGAAATCCTTCCCTTGCGCTTTGTGATGGCGGCGCATTGGCTGGTGCCGGTGAAGGCCCTGCGGGAGATAGGGACTTTTGCCGAATTGTTTCCGATTTATGGGCAGGATGACAACTGGTGCGACCGCGCCCGTCATCACGGTTGGAAAATAGGTGTCGTTCCATCCGCCCGCGCCATTCACGACCGGGCTACGCGCGCCGAATCCAAGGAACGTATCCTGGAGCGCAACTATCGCAACGCGTCCCTCGTGCGTCTGGCCGATATCAACCGACCCCTGTGGCTGTCTTGGCTATATGTATGCCTGTTTACGCCCGTTCAAGCCATCAAGTACCGCTCCTGGACGCCCTTCCGCCTGTTTCCTTCCCTCTGTCGGCACAATGCTGGAATCAAGGCCCTTCGTCATTCGACGAAAAACCATCTATAATAATCTATTGCTGTCCGCTAAAAGTTAGCAGGTTATAGGCGTTTTTGACCGCTATCGCCACTCACATCTACAGCCAAGTGATTTCTGGCTGGAGCAATAAGGATTATTTTCCTTTCTTGACGGCGCGCATCTTGCGGGCAAATTCTTTCTTGGCTTTGTCCATCTGTTTGCGGAACGCGGGGCTGGATTGCAGGAGGGAGTAGGCGATGCTGGCAGCCGGACGGCTCGCGTCCACATCGCTCTGCCAATGGGCGCCGTCAATGACGCGGTTCTCACCATATTCCCAACCGCGCGCGTAAAGCGCATTGGCGGCCGCCGGGTTGATTTCAGACAGAATCAGGGCCGCCATCCATCCCCGGATGGTATGACCGGAAGGGTAGGAACCTTCGCCCCGTAATTCTTTTTCTTCCTCCGGATTGATCACATGCTCGTTGAAGTATTCGAAAGGACGCTGGCGATGGAAATGCGCCTTGGGGCGGACACGGATGAGCTGGCCCGTATAGATACCCTTGGTGAGGACCTTGTAGATTTCAGGTGTTTCTTGGGGATTGATTTTAAGGCCGAAGGGCTCGCTGAAAATCACTACCAAAGTGTCTAAAACCCAGATGGCGTCCCGTTCCACACGGGCGGCGACTTGGGCGTCGGAACGCATCGACTTTCCCCACTGATAACGCATTATGTCATTCGCGAACGCGGGGCTGGCGGTGTCAGGCGGAGCCGGCAGGCACTGGACCAGGTCCGGCATTTCGTCAATGGAAAAATACGTCTCCTGGGCCTGCGCTGTAAACCAGCCGGCCACCAGCAAAGAAAGGACAATCAGTGCTCGTTTCATATCTATTTCTGGCGGACAAAAATCTGGATGGGGCATCCGGTGAAGGGGAAGTGCTCACGGAGCTTGTTCTCCAGGAAGCGCTTGTAGGGGTCTTTGATATACTGCGGGAGGTTGCAGAAGAAGGCGAACGCGGGGGAGCGGGTCGGCAGCTGCGTGCAGTATTTGATTTTGATGTATTTGCCTTTCCATGCCGGGGGCGGCCAGTTCTCGATTTCGGGCAGCATCGCGTCGTTGAGGACGGAGGTGGAAATCTTGCGGGAATAATTGGCATAAACCTCCATCGCGGCTTCCAGCACATTCATCAGGCGCTGCTTCTTGATGACCGAGGTGAAGATGACGGGTACGTCGTTGAACGGCTGCAAACGGGAACGGATGGCTTCTGCGTATTCTTTCATCGTGTTGCTGTCCTTGACGACGGTGTCCCATTTGTTGACCACCACCACGCAGCCCTTGCGGTTCTTCTGAATCAGGTTGAAGATGCTCATGTCCTGCGCCTCGATGCCCGTCTGTGCATCGACCATCAGGATGCAGACATCGGAATGTTCGATGGCGCGGATGGCCCGCATCACGGAGTAGAATTCCAGGTCTTCGTGGACCTTGGTCTTCTTGCGCAGACCCGCCGTGTCCACCAGCATAAAATCATAACCGAATTGGTTGAAGTGCGTCTCGATGGAGTCGCGCGTAGTGCCGGCCATCGGCGTGACGATGTTGCGCTCCGTGCCCAGCAGGGCGTTGGTCATCGAGGATTTGCCCACATTCGGCTTGCCGACGATGGTCACGCGGGGCAGGTCGGGGAAAGAAGAGGCCTGTTCGTCTTCTTTCGGCAGGAATTTCACGATGGCGTCGAGCAGATCGCCGGTCCCGCCGCCGTTGGCCGAAGAAATGCTGAAAACCTCTTCGAAGCCGAGGGCGTAGAACTGATAGACGTCGTACATCTTGTCGCCGGTATCGACTTTGTTGACGGCGAGGATGACTTTCTTGTCACTTCTCCGCAGGATGTCGGCGATTTCCTGGTCGTAATCCGTGATACCGGTCTGGGCTTCCACCATGAAGAGGACCAGGTCGGACTCTTCGATGGCGAGCATGACTTGTTTGCGGATTTCTTCCTCAAAGATGTCGTCGCTATCGCTGGTGTAGCCACCGGTGTCGACGACGGAAAATTCGTTGCCGCACCATTCGCAGTGGCCATAATGGCGGTCGCGGGTCACGCCGGCCGTCTCATCGACGATGGCCTGGCGCATCCCGACCAGACGGTTGAACAGGGTGGACTTCCCGACATTGGGCCGTCCCACAATGGCTACAAGGCTCATAATATTATTGTTTTACCACGCCTGATGGCGTCTGGGTACTTAATAACTATTTCTATTCAGTTGCTTTTTGGTGCAACCTTCTTTTCCATTATTGGATATGACACCCGCCGCAGTCGGTGCAACCGAGGTCGGCGCAGGTGACTTTCTTCTTCCCGTGCTGCTTGCCCCACAGGCGCATTTCTTCCTCCTTGGCGCAGCGGATGCCTCGCTTCTTCATCTCCACATTCGTAGAAATCTCCGTATCCGGAAACTTCCCGTCCTTGCGAAACAGGATGCCCACGCACAGCCCCGCCACGCACAGGCCCACAACGGCAATACACAAGAGAAATACTTTCATACCTTGGCGGCTCACAAATTTTGCAAATTTACGAGCAAGCCGAGAGAAAAGCAAATTTTTTTGCTCTTCCGAGGCGAAGCCGTAAATAGCCGCGCAGTCGGGAATTCGAGCAAGCCGAGAGAAAAGCAAATTGAAATATATCATTTCATTTGATATGTTGCAGAGTTATTGATAATGTCCGAAATGCCCCTCACTTATCGGTGTGTTTATTAGTAGATTATAAAAAAGGACCTACTTGAAATCTCGTAAGTCTTTTCGTACAATTAGTTAAAATATATCGGATTATCTGCAATCTATTTTTACACCCGTTAACCTCAGAATCAATTCGGCATCCAAGCCCTCATCCAACATCTTTTGCGCAATCTCGCGGGCGTTTTCCACTCGCCCTTCAGCAAGCCCCTCTTCGCGGCCCTTGGCTTCGCCTTCAGCTAATCCTTCCTTGAACGCTTCTTCTTTGACATAGCGCTTCTCAAGACTGATATCCAATTCGTTTCTCATCACAATTCTACTCCTGTAGCTTTCAGAATATCCTCGGCTTTCATACCCATTGCTTTGAGCTTCTGCGCAATCTCGCGGGCATTTTCTACTCGCCCTTCGGCTAGGCCCTCCTTGAACGCTTCTTCTTTGACATAGCGCTTCTCAAGACTGATATCCAATTCGTTTCTCATTGTTTCTTCGTAGCGCTCCCTTTGTTCTATAGTCATCGACCCCAGTTCCGTGGCGTTGTATAGCAGGCGGAGCAAATCCTCCATAAACGACTCCGGACGGTCCTTAAGCGTGTGCATATACTTCATTGAGAAGACGAACTTCTCCAAAAGCGTTTGGCACTTGTCTTCCTCGTTTTCTTTGTAAGGAAAGCGGTCCATCTCCACGTAGACGAAGTGCAGCGCGTCCGTCATCTGTTCTCCGTTGCGGCTGTTCCGCACCTCGTAGCGGCTGATGAGCCCGTTATCGGCATCCAGCGCCTTTTCGTTCTCGTGCTCGAGCGCGAAGTTCAGGAAACTCAGCACATACACAGGACGCAACGAGTAGTCCATCTTGTCCAGGCTCTCTCCCGAATTGTAGCGTATTATCTTCTCTGCCATCTGCGTCCGTATCGGATAGGTCGCATACACGAGCATGCGCTCCCTGTAGGTGTTCTGCTTGCCGAACTGCATCTCTACAATGAACTCTTCTCCCGTCTCCTCGTCCTTACAAAGGATGTCAAAATTAACGTTTTTCTCGGAAACCACCAAACCTTTCTGCTCCTTGTCGATGAAAACGAGGCGTGAGAGGCGCTTGCCCGGGATGAGCAGTTCGATGATTTTTCGGATGAGTTCCTCGTTCTCGGGGCGGATGAGGACGACCTTGAAGGCCCCGTCATACAGTACGCAGGCATATCTCCCCGCCTGCTTGAGGGTTTGATTGGAATGTGCCATACTTCGTCACATTTGCGGGAACGGAGAAGGCTGTCTCGATGGCCAGCCACGCGAAAGGACAGCAGCCCGCTCCCAGGTTCAACTTTAGTACAACACCGCATCAAAGCGATGTCCGACCTTCGCCGCCAAAGTGACGAAAGCCGGACTGCAAAAGTATGGCGAGAAAAAAGAAAAAACGTTCAAATGCAGAAAAACTTTTCTTGTCTTTTTGCGTTTGCGGAAAAATTTTTACTCACGAAAAAATGAAAACGGAAAAAAGGACAGGAAAAAGAAAAATTTTTCCCAAATTGTGAATTTGATAGTTAATTCCATAGCTTTGCCTTCAGACACAAAGAGCAAGTCGTGAGAAAAGCAAATTTTTTTGCTCTTCCGAGGCGAAGCCGTAAATAGCCGCGCAGTCCTAACAACGAGAAGCACCCCGAAAGGGCACTCGCTTCATGGAAAAACATCCGCTCGCGCTTCCTTTGGGGTGCTTCTGTATGCCAGTCACATTTGGCGTAAATTGGAATTGCTTGATTATCTGTTGTTTATAAGATATGCCCCCTATATCGTGAGAGGGAGCATATTGCATATTTTGCTAATGGTCAATCAGTTGCACTTTACAGTGTCCTAAGCAAAATGCACGCAAGTGGGAAGGTTCTTTCAAAGCCAGAAAATGGTTTTGAAAGAACTTTCCATCCTCGCGTCCAAGATGTAGGTGTCATTTCTGAGGCCTCTAATATAAGAACGATTAGAATCGATAACCGAAATTAAGGCCGGCACCCACACCACCGCCAGGTATACTGACACAAATGCCTGATTGCAAATATCCTGATAAATAAAAATGATTATTTAACAAGCGGCCAAATTTTACTTCTAGAGGGAGATAAAAGCCTACACCTCCGAAGTCTAGCCCAAATCCGGTACATGGTGTAATACCCAACATAAAAGGACGATTATTAATATCTCCAAAAAGCATCAAAGCTCCGATTTTTAGGTCAAGAGCACCAGAGACGCCACTATAATACCCCCACGGACCGGCAGCTCGAACAAATGACGGACCCGCTCCTATGGTTGAATAAAATCCTATAGAAAACTTCTCAGACAAATTCCAAGCGCAATCAACTCCCAAACTTAATCCTAAAATTGTAGCTATTGTTGAGCCATACATGTAAGAACTATTTAAAGAGAGCACCCCAAGAGACCCGGAAATACCAACAAATTTCTCTCCTGTACGGGTTTGCTTAGGTTTTTTGGGCAGTGGTTTGGGCTTGGGACGCTCAATCTCGCCGCCGAAAGTCCAACAGACATCACCGTGACGCGCAGGGGCCACATAACAGTTGAGCACTTTCCAGGAATTCGTCAGACGGCTCGCAATCTCGTTAAACTTTTCTTCCAGATTGTCAAAACTCTCCAGACGCTCGTAGTGTTCGCCGTCATTGGGCACGGATAGGTTACTGAGTTTCGTTTCAAACTTGGCTTGCTGCGCTTCATTCGCGATATCAGAACCCTTGACGAACACCACATCGCTCTCGTAGTCCCAGTTGGTGAGTTTGGTCGTCTCGATGATGTAGTCGTAATATTGATCAGAACTGACGATAGGCGTCGGACGATGCTTCAGGTCCTGGGATGTCTGGTCAATTCCATCCGTGAAAGTGATAAAGTACGATTTCTCATACCTTTTCATATTACCATTCCGGATATAGTCGTCTGTCTGCTTGACCGCCTTATCCCAGGCATAGAAAAGCGCAGTCCCGTTGCTGGGTGTGAGAGAACGGATGAAACTTTTCATAAGAGGATAGTTGGAATTGTTCAACGATTTAAGGGGGAAGACCTTTGTGTTCGGCATAGATGAGAACGCTACGATTCCCACGTGTACATGACCGCTAGGGTCAGATACATACAAGCGCTCAAGAAAATTAAGGGTAGCGTTTTGCACCGTTTCAAGGAAACTTGAGAGAGAACTGGAACAGTCAATGATAAGCATCACGGTCACATCCTTGGAGTCCACCTGCTCAAATTTACTCTGTTTGATTTCGGTGTCTTTCTGCCAGTCATCGATGTCCGGGTCATAATACCAATAGGAGATATTCCTGAAAAGTTCGTCAAATCCCGGAAATTGATTATCCCCTTCCATAGGGACAATCTTCTCAAAACGAAAACCGACTTCCTGATCTCCTCCGACTTGATGACCGCGAAGTATATCAGCCGTGGTCAAATCCCGGAACTGTCCATCCTCCTTTTTCTGAACTCGTAAACCACTGGGGACAACATTGGTCAGCTTGTAATACACATTGGTGTCTTTGATTTCATAGCTGAAATTGCCATTGATTTTGTACCGGGCCCTATCAGGGTGAACCTGCGCAAAAGCCGTCACCACGCCCAGCGCAGCAAACAGCAAAACGATAATGATTTTTTTCATAATTGTTAAAATATAATTGTATCTAATTTTCTATAAATGATTGTAAGACTGGCTAATAGGTTGTGAAGCTTATATCCTCCCCATAAATTTCCCCCAAAGAATTCTTGACATATGCGCGAACATGATAAGTCTGCCCTTGGAACAAATTGGTCAGAGTTTTTACAAAGACAAATATTCCTTGGGAATTTTTAGTACACTTATCATAGGCAACAAAAGTTGTACTGGAATAGGTGGGATTGCTGACGGTACTATAGACAAATCCTGCTTTGGTTACGGAAGGATCCCCATCAGCGAACGCTCCCTGGAATGTCACCTGCCAAGTAATATTATTGCTGGAAAGGGACAAGTCCTTTACAGGGCCGGTCAATACCTGAGGACTCAAAGCAGTATATTCACTAACCACTCCGCCATAAATAATGTCATCCCCTTGTTTAACGTAGGCTCGGACATAATACAAAGTGCCCTCAGATAAGTTATTCAACGTAGTTTTATAGGTGGTTGCTGTCGTACCGGAGACTTTGACAACGTTATCCGTATATGTCGGATAACGATTGGTCGTTGAATAGCAAAAACCTCTTTCAGAAATGCTTGGATCCCCCGTTGAAAGGACCTGCCCATTGAGTGTCATACTTGTATAATTGATATTTGTAATCGCGTTAGTTTGCACTTGAGCTTGCGTATAGTTTGTCTTAAAAGAGACAAAACTACCCTTAACGATAGTTCCGTTCTGAACGACATATGCACAATACTCATACTTTGTATCATGCTTCAGATTGGCGACTTGATAGGTATAACTCCCCTCATTCGTGCCGGGAACTTCATACTTTACACAGTCATTAATTGAAATATATGTTTTACTTTCTGTAATATAAAATCCCTTTTCCACGAATGCCGGACTTCCCGCGTGATTAATCATTCCACACAATGTTGCCTTAGTTGATGAAACATTTGTAGCAGACAATGTCGTTATAGAGGTCGTCGTGAGCGTTGTGCTGAAATTCACTGTACTCCCATAAATAACTTTCCCATTTTGGATGGCATAAGCCCTGACATAATAGGTGATTTGGGTTGTAAGATTCGGAAGAGAGTAAGAGAAATTACCACTGGAACTTCCTGATACAACAATTTTCGTGTTGGAAACAGTCGGTTCTCCTGTAAAATTATAGCAAAAGCCTTTTTCTGTATAGACGGGTGATCCGGCCACTGTAATCTGTCCGTTGAGTTGAACTTTCCTATTGACAAGATCCAAAGACGATACCGCCAAAGTCTGCACCTCCGTTACAGCTCCGATGGTCGTAAATTCCACTTCGTTGGAGCTCAATTTGGTGCCGATGGGATTGATGGCATATGCACGAACGTAATACCTGACTCCCTTAGACAGATTGGTTGCGGAGGCGGAAAATTGTGTTTTGCCATCCAAGGGGGATGATACAGTCAGCATTCCGCTGATGGATGCATCTGAGCTGATAGAGGATGTGCTGATGACAAATCCCCTTTCCGTATAAGCAGGCGAACCGGAACTGGTTATTTCTGCCGTCAATGTTGCACTGGTTGTTTGAACATTGCTGACAGGCAACACATTGGTTGTTGCTAACCGCCGGTCAGCCCCCGTTGCCGTCACTTTAAGTTCTGAGCGACCGTTGTCAGACCAAATTACAATGATGGCTTCATTGTATCCATTGGCGAGTGCATCACGGTCTATCTTCACGACGAGACTGGCCGTTTTGCCAAAACCTAATGTTCCTTCAGATTTTCCATCCTGTCCCAAAACAGACGAAATCCACTTTACTTGATTATCCCAAGAAACACTCCAATGGAGAGACAAATACCCTGGATTAACAATACTGACAGACATCTGCGTTACACCCGCATTGGATCCAAATTCCAGGACTTCTCGATCTGCTGTAATGACTGCCGGGATGCGTTCAATAAGAAGATGCAATTCGGTGCTTTTCCCCTCAAAGACAACAGCTATGGCGCTCTCCTTTTTATATCCGTCTTTCTCCAAAGTCAGCGTATAAGAACCCGACTCCAACCCTGCGAATTGAAATGCTCCGTCCGAGCCTGTAACAATCTTTTTCCCGCCGGGGGTAAGCGTTATCTCGACAGTCCCTACGGGTTCTCCCGTCGTTTTATCGACTACGGTTCCAATTATGTCAGAGCCGTCTCCTCCAAGGCTCTCTGGCAAAGATGCCGTGCAAGAGAACAAAATCAAACATACAATCGCAGATGTGATTTTTCGCAAATAAAAATTCATAGCATAAATAAGTTAAGTGAGATAGAATTAAAAAGTAAAGAATAGTTGAGTCTCACCATAAGTATATCCCAAAACAGTTTTCGCATAAGCTCTTACATAATAAGTCTTGTTCGCAGTCAGACCTTGGACCATAGCGCCAAATATGTACCACGTATCATTCTGTTTCATCGCGGTATAAGCTACAGATGTACAAGATGCCCCCCCTACAGTCGGGTTACTGTTTGAATACGAATAAACAAAACCATATCCGGTAGGAAATGGCTGTCCGTAACCGATAGCGGCTACTCCATTAAAGGCGACAGCCCAATTGTTATTCACATACTGGCAGTCCGTAGAATAGGTCCTTATGACCGGACTAATTACGGCAGGTGTAAACTCAATAGGCTCACCATATACATAGCCTAAAGGAGTAGCAGCAACCGCTCTAAAATAATAATGAACTCCAGTCCTAAACCCGGATACGACAGAAGAGAAAACCCTGACCGAACCGCTCATGTCATAATTTGATGTTGTAAAATATGTTGAGGAGCCATCGTTGACGGTAGGTGAGGATGAAGTTCCATAAACAAAGCCAAATGTAGTATATGCGGGGTCTCCCGAGTCTGAAACTCCGCCATAAAGAGTTGCAGACCAATTCAGATTGCTTTCCTCTGTTCCAGTGCAGGTAACATTCAAGTATCCTCCGGTTGTCACATTCGGTTTACGTCCGGTTGTGAACGAGGCAACGCTACCAAATATAGGAGTCGTTTCTCCAGGCTGGATTACATATGCTTTGTAGTAATATGTCGTATTCTCCTCAAGTCCCGAGATAGGCTTGGAAAAATCGCCTTGAGAGCATGCCTCCTCAAGCGTAATCGTACTGTTGCTATCGGTTAGAGAACTGCTTAGACCATAGTAAAACCCCCGTCTGTTATAGGCTGGTTCGCCTACTGAAGAAACGGTCGCCCTAAGCGTAGCAGTAGTATATTGAACATTACTCGCCGAGTTTGTGTTGACAACAGGATTTTGTTTCCCCGTTTTAAAAGACACTTCTGAACTATAATAAGTTTGTCCGTTTTGGCGGGCATATGCCTTCGCATAATAGGTCGTATTTGCAGTGAGATTGCTAAACCTTCCCGAGAAGGTTCCGGAAGCCGTACCGTCCACGACAGAGGAACTTAGTTTTGCGGAATAATTGTCCACTTCCGAAACGGATATCGTACCTAATTTTGTTGGAACAGGCGATAGGATAAAGTTCAGTTCATTGGCACTATAGAAAATCGCCCCGTTTTGTTCAGTAAACACTCTGACAAAATACTGTTTATCTGTCGTAAGTTCGCTCAGATATTGAGAAAATTCTCCGGTACCCGACCCGCTAACATTCACCCATTGGTCTCTTTCAACTCTTGGATTGCTAGTTAACCCATATACAAAACCACGTCGTGTATATAAAGGTTGGCCCGAATTGGAAATATTACCGCTAATTTTAATCTGCTTATTAGAATATGATGGATTGGACGCTTGTAGGATGGAACTAACAGGAGCCGTCGTTCTTAACAAGAACGTAATTGTTTCATTACTATAATACGTTTTGTTCAGTTGTCGGATATATGCTCGGGCGTAGTATGTTTTATCCCAGGAGAGTCCGCTGATTGGAACAGAAAACGAGCCTGTTTGGTTACCTTCCACTTCGACTTTCGTATCATAAACTGTTGGCGAGGTGTTTTCCCCATATACAAATCCCTTTTCCGAATAAACCGGATCTCCCGCAAAAGTTACCGTTCCGTTCAAGACCGCGCTTTGACCAATGACATTAATGCCGGATGCGTCCTGTATAGATACGGATGGTATAGTTGATGAGGGCTTGAAAGTGATCTGGTTTGTACTAATTACCCGATAATCTCGGTTGATCACATAAGCACGTGCGAAATACTCTTTGTTGATTTGGAGTTCGGACAAAACATATTTATAACTTATTTCTTCGTTTACAGGACATGAGACTTTATAAACAGCCGGATTGCCATCCACATTGTTCGGATCAATTTCGGCACCGCTATAAAAAAAACCACGTTCCGTATAGGATGGTACTCCGGGATTCGTTATTCGCCCATTTAATGTCGCTGTACTGGAGGTTATCTCTGATGCAGATAAAATATTAACTGCCGGTTCCTGCTTTTCTTCGCCAATGAGTTTCACCGCTATTTCAGCGCTGCCATGTCCGCTGGTAGAATGGATAACGATTACACTACTATTGTTTCCAGGCTTAATTTTTTCATGATCTCTATTAATTGTAACGACAATAGTTGCCGTTTTCCCGGATTGAAGATTGCCACTTGCAGGGCTTACCTTAATCCAATCCTCCAAACCGGCAATAATCCAGGACAGAGTAACATAATCACTGTTGACTATACTGAACGATAGATTATTCAAGACCGGATCGGCGCCAAAATCCAATACCGTTTTATCTATAGTCATCTTGGCAGGAATTCGTTCTATCAACAAATCCCCGTCTGCTTGATTCCCGGAAACGACCTTAACCTTCCCAGAATTGTCTTTGTAGCCTTCCTTTCGAAGGGAAATCGTATACAAGCCCGGCTCTAGGTCATTAAAATGGTAAACGCCATCCGAGCCGGTAACGGTTGATTTTCCGCCCGGCTCAAGATAAACATTTACGACAGGAACGGGTTCTCCCGTCGTTTTATCTGCAATAATTCCCGTAATACTACCTAATTGTTCTGCTGGATCATTTAAAGATTGAGTGCACGAAACAATCATTAGGACAGAAATAAGTCCAAAGAGAATCTTTCGCATATTGCAAAAAGAGTTAAGATTTTAAAAATTCACCTGAACAGACATGCCGTACTGTCCATTTACAGTCGCAGAGGGAGTGACAATCACTCGCCTCGCACCAGGCGCTACGAGAGCATCAATAATGTTGTAAACATAGAGTGCGGCAACACCTCCAATGCAGATGTTCCGTGCTGTCGCCATATTGTTTGCCCGATCGTTGTAGGCTTTTTTTACATCTGCAGAATGTGTCGTCGCTATTTTCTTCACATAGTCGGCACGCATACTTTCGAAAGTAATGATACCGCCGGCGAAGAGAACCGCGCCACCCATGACCAAACCACCTTTGAGATATGATCCTTTGTACATCTGAGCGGCACCGGGTATGAGCATCAATCCCCAGTTTGCAGGGTCAGAAGCATAACTGGTAGTTAAAGTTACATTATCATACAAAGGCATCTTACCTAGTTCAGACTTTGCATAAAGCCGATGAACATGAAAGAGATTATTTTGATCTCTTGTCCAATACTCATCTATGAGCGAGGCGTGAAGGGTAATTTCTTTTCCTTTGGCGGAATTGATCGTTTGAGAATCATTTTTGACCACTTCCGTCAAGCGGCCGTTCTCCCAAACCTGAGAGACTTGTTCTGTTGATTTATGATCAGAAACGACGACGGCGCCCGACTTTAAGCCGGCATCGTTAATCAACTCCTCCACCGTCGCATTTCTGGCACCTTCCAAATTGGGAGATGACGCCGAAAACACCTGATATATGAACGTCGAATTGGTCGGATTCGGAAGACGATGCATCCATTGGGGCTTCAGTTTATCAGAAGCATATTGTGCGGAAACAATGGTCGCACTCATAAAAAGTGCGGCCATTGTTGTAACAAAAGACTTCAGTTTCATTATTTCTGGTTCTTCTCTTTGTACTCTTTCATCTTGTCTTTGATGTTATCCTTGAAGCGTTCCTTGTCAAATTCCGCAGTCAGTTCGGCATCGCGAGAGAGCACGTTCTGCGCCGTTTCTGCAATCTTGTCGAGAACATCAAATTTAGCGACAACCTCGACACAGGCATAAACTTGGATTTGACCATCAGGAAGATCGTAAACAGTAGTCTTGATGACTTTGGAATTCTTCACACACTCAGAGAAAAACTGATTGTTGATTTCTTCAGAAATACTTTCCGATGTGGACTTGCCATTATGGGTAACATTACGCAGATAATCTTCAGCCGCGCCCTCAACCGTTGCCTTCATCATTCTGCCCAACTCATAACGAGCATCGCGAATCGCCTCATTGCGGGCAACTTTCTCCGTGTAAGAAGTAGCCGTACCGGCTGCTGCAAATTCTCTCTCGGCTGCAAGTTCTTCACAAGGCTCGGCTTGACGCATCGTCCTAGCCTTAACTGTGGGCTGAGGCTGGGCCTGTGCGACAGGGGCACTCTGCTGAGGCTGAGCCTGAAGTTGAGCGTTGTAAGTGGGGGCCACTTGCTTGGATGCTCCGCAGGAACAGAAGATTGCGGCGACGGCCGCGAAAAGGATTGTTTTTTTCATAATAAATAAAAATTAAAGGGTTAATAAAAATTTCTTTTAGAATGTTAGTTGTTAACTATTTGCGTCCAAATGACCGTAGATATTTCATTATCTTTTCATTATACTTTTTCTGCCCTGCCGTTTTAAAGGCATCCTCAGCCGGAAGATTCTCATAATAGGCATCCGCCCATTTCTGCACATCGTCCCACGCCAGCCCTATTTGACATACCGCCTCAATAGAGCCGTCTTGAAGATCATACAATTTAACATCCATGACCTTTGAGTTTTTGAGGGTCTCTTCCGTATGCGTACCTGATGGCAATTTGTAATCCTTATCCATAACGCCTAATACCAGATTGATATATTTCACCATCTCATAGCGGGCAAAACGAATGGCTTGGTCCCTTGTCCCACGTTCTATGAAAGAAACATTGGAACCCTCAGCGACCAGTCCAGTGTCCGTTACGCGGACATTCGGTCCGGTAGGAACTTTCTTAAAAGTGCCGCAAGAGTTCATTAAAATGAGAATGCTGGCCAACGCGACAAAAAGAATTACTTTTTTCATAAGAACATTCATTATCAATTTTTATCTTCTTTTACCAAGGTGTGTATAATCGCCTTAAATCCTAATTCGATGGAATATTACAATTTGAATCAGGAGACAAATCACCATGCAGCGACAATCCCGCCTGGAGCGAATCACACGACGACACGACAAAGGCATCAAAGAGGGCACTTGCCAAAGCCACATTGCGACACAACTTCGGATGTCCCGGCATCGGTGCCGATACACCGACGAACTCTCCCTCGTCCGGCTCAAAAAACCAGGAAGGGATATCCTGAGCCGAACCGCCAATGCCCGCCAAAAGCAAGACCAGCAATGAAACGAGATATGTGAAATGATATTTCATCGTTTAATTAGACAAAGTGCGAACACAACGGACAGGACGATTATAATCATAACGTTCAGAGATAATTCCACCGTTACTCATGTCTATTACCCAATAGTAGTTGTAGGAGGTGCCGCTGTTGCCTTCTCTATCACTTGTCCAGTATCTGTCACCAGTCAAACCACCTATTTGCTGCTTATGAGCATATATATACAACAATTCATTTTTCGTAGGAAGCCGCCATCCTGTAAGCCCGCCCACTGTAGAATTCTGACAATGAGAAATAGCCGTGTCATGATGAAAACTTCCACCAGAAATATCTGTTTTTTGAACAAGAATCCCTTGAATTGAGCAGACCATATAATCGCCTTTGTCAAAACACTCCACATCAAACAGAATAAGACTATTCCCATAAGAAACTCCCTTTTCATTGATGGCGTAGGCTCGAACATATGTATTCGCAGTTAGGGAAAAAGAAGTAATTCTATATTCAAACTCGCCTGTACCCGTACCCGAAATGACAATTTTCGTATCATTGACCGTCGGATTTTCAAAAAGGGTACTCAACACAAATCCCCGTTCCGTGTAAGCAGGATTGCCTTTATCATCGATTCGACCTCTAAGAATTGCGGTTTTTGTATCAATATCGATATTGGTCGGCTCAAGCGTTGTTACCGACGCATAAACTTCATTCGTAGTGAATGACGTCACACTGCTACTATATGATACCCCACCGGCACTTTTGACGTATGCCCGAACATAATAGGTCTTGTTTTTGGTCAGATTGCTAACGATTGTAGAATACACACCGCTCTGTGTCCCGGAAACGGAAACCACCGTCGAGTTCTCCAAAGTTGGAGTGGTATTGAGCATACTGTACACAAAACCCTTTTCCGTGTATGCCGGGTCCCCCAATGCATCAATACTACCGGAAAGGGTTGCCTTCAAAGTACTGATATTTACATCGGAGACCGTTCGAACCGACACCGTCGGCAAAACAGCCTTCATGGATATGGATTGCGCCTGACTGCTATAAAATATGCCATCCGTACTCTTTGCATAAGCCCTTACATAATAGGTTGCACCCAGCGTTAATCCCGTAATCGTAGACGAGAAAGAGCCTAATTTGCATTCATCCATTTTAACCACGGAATCACCGATTGTAGGATTGGTATTCGTGCTGCTATAGACAAAGCCGTTTTCAAAAATTGCCGGGTTCCCCATTGCCTCGACGGAACCGTTCAGCGTTGCTTGTAGATTGACACGATCAATACCGGTAACAGATTGCACGGAAACCACCGGATTGGTTTTGCTCAAGGTAAATGATTTGGAGGTAGAACTATAGACGACTCCGCCTTCATTGCGGGCATAGGCCCGGGCGTAATAAGTTTTCCCCAACGTCAGATTGGAAATTTTCACATCATAGGTACCCAGGCCGCTTCCGGACACTTTGACATAAGAATCGCTCAAGGTCGGAGTGCTGCGGTCTTCACAATAGACAAACCCTTTTTCAGAATAAGCCGGGTCTCCGAGTTGGTCTACCGAGCCGTGGAGCATAGCGGTCTTTGCGTAAGCGTCTACTTGGTCTACACTGAGCATAGAGACCTTGGGAGCGGAAGCAACGGTGGTAAATGATTCCTGATTGGAACTGTAAGCCGTGCCTACACTATTGATGGCATAGGCCCGCACATAATATTTTTGTCCCAGCGTCAAATTGGTCAGGGTATATGAGAATGTGTTTGTGCTGTTAACAGGCACTGTGATTCGCTGGATGCTTGCCTCCACAGTGGGATTGGAGTTTGTGCTGTAAACAAAACCGCGTTCGGTATAGGCCGGTGTACCTGCGAAAGTGATTTGCCCGGAAACCGTAGCGGATGAGGATTTAATATCGCTGACACCCGTGATGTTCAAAGTGGCCTTTGCTTTTTCTTTTCCAATCGCCTTCAGAAGGACTTCGGAACTACCGTCTCCATTGTCGGAAACGATGACCAGTGTTGACAGGTTTTCACCCGCCTTCAGTTTATCTCTGTCAATTTTGACAACAATGGATGCGGTCTTGCCGAATGCCGTCGTTCCGCTCTCGGGAGAGACTTCAGAAATAAAAGACAAACTGGATTTGTCATATTCAATGTGCCAGGACAAGTTCTCATACGAAGCATTGACAATATTGAAAGAAAGCGTCACCAGGCTCTCGTTGTCGCCAAAGTTCAGCTCTTCTTTGTCCGCCGTCACATAAGCCGGGATGCGCTCCATCAAGATATCGCATTGGACCTTGCTGTCGGCTTTGACCGTCACCGTGTTCGATCCATCGTTGTACCCCTTTTTCGTGACAGTAATTGTATATTCACCCGCTTCAACGCCCGTAAAAGAATATGAGCCGTCCGTACCGGTCACCGCCGTCTTTCCGGTTTCTTTCAGGGAAACTTTCGCAACCGGGATGGGCTCTCCCACACTATTGTCATAGACAATTCCGACAATATCGCCTGTCGTATTTTTATCTTCAATATTCTTGGCACAAGAAAAGGCCAATAAGGCGACGAGGGATAGAAAAATGATTTTTTTCATTTTGGGGGATTTATTGATTTTTCTATATTACTCTGTAGGTATGGTCGTGAGGGGAATCAAGGTCTCGACGGTTTCACCGCTGATGACGGTCATATTCTTGCGATTGGGCTGGTAGCCGCTTTTCTGCACCGACACGGTATACTGGCCTTCGTCCAGATTTTCAAAAAGGAAAGTACCATCGGCGCCTGTCTGCTGCGTTTTCGAGCCAGGCACCAAGGTCACCATCGCGGCATTGACGGGATCTCCGGTCTTGGCATCAGTCACTCGCCCCGAAATCTTACCATAGATATCCAGTGTGTTTTTGTCATTGCAAGAAGCAAGCAGGAAGATGCCCATAAGGGCCATCAATAGAAGGGAAAAAAGTTTTTTGTCCATACGGAGCCTTTGGCTGTCGCGAGGCCCGATGCGACAATATTTATAATGTATAAAGAAAGTGTGGGCCACTTAGTTCTTACTCCAAAATCGGGCTCTGGACTGCCTTTGAACGAGTAAGAAGGAAGTATGCTCACACTTTCGCTATCGTGGCAGGCAGAACGCCCGACAAATAGCGCGTAGGAGCGTATCACTCTTCCCGTTCAAAATTGAATTGTCCAGATTCGATTTTAAGGAATCGCTAAAACGCTTTCAATATGTCTGCTGCCCGAAAGCAGCGTGCAAATATAGATATTTTTTTTGATAACAAAAAATCCGGACCACCAAGCCCGGATTGAATATGGTTTCCCCCTATTTCATATTTGGAAAACTGTCTTGAGGGTCCAGATATTCGACGAGGTTAGATTTCTATTCGTCACGGGATGCTCATTCTCCCTTGTTCAATTCTTCTTCCAGCATCCGGATTCGGGCCTTGAGCTCTTCAATGGAAGGCAATTGCTCCTGGATTTTTTTACCTTTATCTTCCGGAACTCGCGCAATTTGTGCGAGTTTTTCGGCCGAGGAAGAGTAAAACAAATACCACTGCTTCATCCTCCACAAATTGGCGGCACTGAATCCCTTGGATTCCGGGAATGCGGCTTGAAGATCCAGACTAACCTGTTCCACGATTCCAGAGCCCCACCGTTCTTCTGCTTTAATATACAAAAACACCCCAAAGGAAGCGCGAGCGGACATTTTTCATGAAGCGAGCGCCCTTTGGGGTGTTGAAGAATGATTCTGACTTCTAGTAAATCAGGTCTTTGCTGATGGACTCGTAGTTATACACGTCGTGGATGATGTTGGCAAAGGTCTGCTCCATTCCGATGACGCTGATTTTCGACTTGTTCTTGTTGGGGTCGTTGCTGAGGGGAATGGTGTTGGACACGATGACTTCCTCCAGGACGCTCTCGGAAATGCGGTCGTAGGCGGGTCCGGAAAGGACGGCGTGGGTGGCGCAGGCGCGGACGCTCTTGGCGCCCATCTCCTTGAGGACGGCGGCGGCTTTGCAGAGGGTGCCGGCCGTGTCGATCATATCGTCCACGATGATGATGTTCTTGCCTTCCACCTCACCGATGGCCGTGATTTTGTCCACGACATTGGCTTTCGCACGGGTCTTGTGGCAGATAATCACCGGGCACTCCAGGTATTTGGCATACGCCTGGGCGCGTTTGGCACCGCCCATATCGGGAGCCGCGATGGCCAGGTCTTTGATTTTGAGTTTCTTCAAATAAGGGAGGAAGACCGTGCTGGCATAGATGTGCACCACCGGGAAATCAAAGAAGCCCTGAATCTGGTCGGCGTGCAGGTCGCAGGTCATCACCATATCCGCTCCGGCCACGTGCAGGAGGTTGGCGGCGAGTTTGGCACCGATGGAAACGCGGGGACGGTCTTTGCGGTCCTGACGGGCCCAGCCGAAGTAAGGCATCACGGCGATGACCTTGGAGGCGGAGGCGCGTTTGGCGGCGTCAATCATCAGCAACAGTTCCATCAGGTTGTCTGCCGGGGGGCAGGTGGATTGGACGATGAAAACGGTGCAGCCGCGCACGCTTTCCTTGTAGCAAGGCTGAATCTCGCCGTCGCTGAAGGTGTCGATGGCGACGTCGCCCAGTTTGACGCCCAAAAACTTGGCCACATTCTCTCCGAAATCGTGGGAGTTGCGGCACGCGAAAACTTTCAAAGGATGTACGTTGTTCATAGGAAATGTATTTTATTGTTTATTCTTTTTGCAATGATTTCAGCACTTGATCGATGTACCCCAGGATTTCTTCGCGTCCCAAGCCTGTTTCAGCCGACGAAACGAAGACCGGCGGCAGGCTCTCCCAATGCTCCAGAATGGCCGCTTTGTTTTTCTCGATCTGGGTCGCCAGCACGTTCGGGCCGAGTTTATCTCCTTTCGTGAAAATGATGGCAAAGGGAATCTGTCCTTCTCCCAGTTCGAACAGGAAGTCCATATCGATTTGTCCGATGTCGTGCCGCGAGTCGATAAGTACGAACAGCATCACAAGGTCGGGAGAGAGGGTGATATAGTTGCGGATGACCTGTTTGAGCTTCTTTTTGCCGGCTTCGGACATCTTGGCGTAGCCGTAGCCCGGCAGGTCCACCAGATACCAGTTCCGGTTGATGAGAAAGTGGTTGACGAGGCGGGTCTTGCCCGGTTTGGAGGACGTGAGGGCCAGCCCTTTTCGTTGGCAAAGCATATTGATGAGGGAGGATTTTCCTACATTGGAACGTCCTATAAAAGCGAATTCCGGAAAGGCCTGCTTCGGTCTTTCCGAAATCGTGGTACTGCTCCCCGCGAATAATGCTTCGTTCACTTTCATCTCGGGGACAAAGATAATGAATATTCTTGTATTTTTAATACAAAATTCGGGTCCCGTCGGGGAGGACATCGATGTGGACGGCCAGCGTTTCTTCGGGAAGAAGTTCTTCGATGACTTCCGGCCATTCCATCAGGCAGAGGCAGCCGCTGTCCAGGTAATCGTACAGGCCGATATCCAAGGCTTCACGGCTGTTTTTCAGACGATAGAAGTCAAAATGATAGAACAGGTCTCCGTCGGGGAGGCGGTATTCGTTGACCAGGGTGAAGGTGGGGGAACAGACGGGGTCTTCCACACCGAGAACCTTGCACAGGGCCGCCGTAAAGGTGGTTTTGCCGGCTCCCATCGAACCGTAGAGCGCAATCAGCCGTTCGGAACCGATGGCCTGCAAAAATGCTTGAGCCGCCCGTTCCAAATCCTCCGTCGAGGCGATGGTGATTTTGGTTCCGAGGGATTTCATTTAGACCAGTTCGATGCCGGCCCGGGCGCAGGTGCGGCGCATATCCTCGGGCCAGATGCTGGATTGGATTTCACCGATATGGGCCTTGCGAAGCAGGAACATGCACAGACGGGACTGACCTACGCCGCCGCCGATGGTGTAGGGGAGTTCGCCGTTGAGGAGACGTTTGTGGAAATACAGGTCGGCTTTCCACTCCTGGTCCCGAAGTTTGAGTTGGCGTCGCATCGCTTCTTCGTCCACGCGGATACCCATACTGGAGACCTCGAACGCGCTTTCCAGCACGGGGTTCCAAAGGAGGATATCTCCGTTGAGGCCCTTGTATTCCGCTTCGCTCCCGGCTTGAAATCCGGCAGGACCCTCACCGTTGGGCGTGCTCCAGTCGTCGTAGTCGGCGGCACGGCCATCGTGGATGGAGCCGTCGGAAAGTTGTCCGCCGATGCCGATGATGAACACGGCCTTGTGCTCCTTGACAATGGCCAGTTCGCGCTGTTTGGCGTTGAGGCCCGGATAGCGTTGCAGGAGCTCCTCAGCATGGATGAAATATATCTCATCGGGCAGCATCGGCACAATCTGCGGCACTTCCACATAGAGTTTGTTTTCCGTCACCTTGATGGCCTCGTAGATGCGGCGGACGGTCCTTTTGAGGTAGTCCAGATTGCGGTCTTCCTTGCGGATGACTTTCTCCCAGTCCCACTGGTCCACGTAGATGGAATGGATGTTGTCCAATTCCTCGTCGGGACGAAGGGCGTTCATATCGGTGTAGATGCCCCGGCCGGGCCGGATGCCCATTTCTCCGAGTTTGAGCCTTTTCCACTTGGCGAGCGAGTGGACGACTTCGGCCTGCTGTTCGTTCATATCCTTGATGGGGAAACGGACGGGACGCTCGATGGAGTTGAGGTCGTCGTTGATGCCCGTTCCGGTCATCACAATCATCGGGGCGGTCACGCGAAGCAGGGCGAGCTGGGCGGAAAGGTTGGTCTGGAACATATCCTTGACGGCTTTGATGGCCTTTTCCGTGCTTTCGACCGAGCCCAGCAGGTTCTTGTAATTTTTCGGGAGATAAAGGGACATAGTGTCTTAGTTTTTTCGGGGTGCGAAGTTACAAAAATTTTCGTTTTCTTCTGCGTCGGACAGGGAATCAGCCCACTTGGCCGGCCAAAGTGCGGGCGAGGTCGAGGTAATAGGCGCCGGCTCCTTCATCGCTCAGCGCGGCCGGTTCTCCCTGGTCCGCCCCTTCGCGTATGCTCTGGATGAGGGGAATCTGGCCCAGGAGGGGAAGCCCGTATTTCTCAGCCATCTTTTTGCCGCCGTCTTTGCCGAAAATATAATATTTGTGGTCGGGCAGTTCGGCCGGGGTGAACCAGGCCATATTCTCCACCAGTCCGTAAACGGGCTTGTTGATACTTTCGTTGAGGAACATATTCACGCCTTTCTCCACGTCGGCGAGGGCGATGTCCTGCGGGGTGCTCACGATAATGGCGCCTTGCATCGGAATGTCGTGCGCCAGGCTGAGGTGGATGTCGCCGGTACCGGGAGGCATGTCGATGAGCAGGAAGTCCAGTTCGCCCCACCGCACCTGCAGAATCATTTGCTTGAGGGCGTTGCAGGCCATCGGACCGCGCCAGATCAGGGCTTGTTCCGGGGGCGCGAAGTATCCGATGGACATCCATTTCACGCCATATTTCTCAATGGGAAGGATGATTTCTTTGCCCTCTTCCCCGTTTTCTTTGAGTTCCTGCCAGGCTTCGGGGGAGGCGCCTTCGGTCTGCGTCATTTTGGGAACGGAAGGACCGTACACGTCCGCGTCCGCCAGGCCGACTTTGTAGCCCAGACGGGCGAGCGCCACGGCCAGGTTGACGGCGACGGTGGATTTGCCGACTCCGCCCTTTCCGGAAGCGACACCGATGATATGACGGATGTTTTCGACCTCTTCGGTGCCCAGATTCAGCCCTGCTTTCTTGGGCTTGGGCTCTTCTTTGACAATCGTTTCCACCAGGATCTCAACCCCTTTGCCCAGATGCCGGATGAGGGCGGCCTTGCAGCTGCCGATGAGGTATTCGGCCAGCGGGTCGCGGTGCTTGGGAAAGGCCAGCACGACCACGACCTTGTTCCCGTCCATCCGGGCCTGGTCCACCATTCCGAGTTCCACAATGTTGCGGTCCCCTTTGGCGGGGTGTTCCACTTCTTTTAAAATATCCAGAATTTCCATAGTATTGTTGGGAGGAAGCCGTTGGGGCTTCTGCGGACGCAAAGATAAAAAAAATTCGTATGTTCCCGCTTCGCGGGGTTTTACTTTCGCCTCGGAATAGCAAATAAATTTGCTTTTCTCTCGGCTTGCTCGTAAATTTGTAAAAATATGCAGTGCTATGAAAAAGTACATTCTTCCTTTTTTGATGATGGTCGTGGCGCCCTTTGCGTTTCTTTCCTGTAATAAGGATAAAAGTTCTTCAGAGCCATTGTCTTATGTCTATCTGAATACGATGGCCGCAGAGGATGTCGGCCCTATTTCCGCCAAATTGAACGCCGAGGTGAAGTTCCAGAATTTCGCCGGGACCGGGACGATGGGCTTGAAATTCTATTATTGCCAAAGCGACACGCCGGTGGACCGCTATGATATGTATGACCTCGGAACGACGACGCCGGTCAAGACCTACGACATCGGGAATGGTCAATTCAGCACTGTCATTGAGGGTCTGTCGCCGGGCAAGGACTATTATTTTATGCCGCATCTGTCTGTGATGGGCGTCTCGTTGGTGGCGGAAGTGCTGCATTTCAAAACGCAGGATTTCTGCGCGACTGTCGCTGTGAAGGACACCACGATGACCGGGGCCACCGTGAATGCCCTGGCGGTGTTGACGACGGAAGAAAAGGCGAAGGCCAAGGTGGGTGTCGAGTGGACGGACACTGATTTCAGTGACGTTCAGAGCGTGCGTCGTCAATATGTCGATGTGTCCACGATCGGCGAAGACGGCTCCTACAACTGCGCGCTCAGCAGCCTGACGGCCAACACCTGGTATTGGGTCCGCGCGGTGGTCAGTATGAACGGCAAGGCACATTATGCCAATACCTTGGAGTTCAAGACAAAGTCGGAGTAGCGCGCAATGAGCGGAGGTCCCCAGGCCGATAAAATTCGGACACTGTTCAATACGATTGCCGGGGATTATGACCGGCTCAATCATCTGTTGTCATTGGGTGTCGACAGGACCTGGCGCAAGCGGGCTCTCAAGGAGATTTTGCCGCCCGCCGGCGACGCGGATGAGGGTCGGCCTTATGCGGTGCTGGACGTGGCTTGCGGGACGGGAGATTTCAGTCTGGAGATAGCCCGTCGCTGCGTCCGTCGTTCTCTTCCTTGCGCCATCACGGGGCTGGATCTTTCCGAAGGAATGCTGGCGGTGATGCGCGAGAAAGTGGCCCGTGCGGGGTTTGCCGAAGGCGCTTCGGCAAAAGGGGCTTCCTCCGTGACGATTTCGACCCTTCAGGGCAACAGCGAGGCGATGCCTTTTGCGGACGGGACCTTCGATTGCGTGACCATCGCTTTCGGCATCCGCAATTTCGAACACCGCGAACAGGCCTTGCGGGAGATTCTGCGGGTGCTCAAGCCCGGCGGACGACTGGTGATTTTGGAACTGTCCGTGCCCGCCACGCCCGTGCTGCGTTGGTTCTATAATTTGTATTTTACCCATATCCTGCCTTTGATCGGGGGCTGGATTTCCGGCGACAAGGCGGCTTACCGCTATCTGCCTGCTTCCGTCCTCCGTTTTCCCGGGAAAGAAGAATGGATGGGGATTATGCGCTCGTGCGGCTACGCGGAGGTCCGGCATAAAGCCTACACCCTGGGCATCTGCCGGCAATATGTGGGGGTGCGGGCGGATGAGCAAAATTCCGCCACAAATAATCAATAAAGGATGACCTTTGCTGCTTGTGTTCGTTCGATGCGTCTGCGGACGCTGCCCCTGTCGCTCTCGGGCGTCGTGCTGGGCATATTCATCGCGTTTTCCTCTGCTTTAGTTGCCGGCTCGGGGCTTTCTTCGGATTTCGCGGTTCAGGCGGCTTATCCGATTGCGACTGTCCTCTTTTTGCTGTTGACCACCGTACTGCTGCAGATTCTTTCCAACCTCTCCAATGAGTTGGGAGACACGCCCAGTGGTACCGCTCGGGAGGATAGGCAGGGCATCCGTTATTCCTTGCAGGACGGCGGACTCTCCATTCCCGAGATGAAACGACTGATTGCTTCAGTCGCTGCGGCTTGCTGCCTGAGCGGCCTGCTGATGGTCTATTGCAGTTTCGGAGAGCTCTTTGCGTGGGTGCCCGTTTTGTTGTTGATGCTGGGGGCTGCCGCCATTTGGGCTGCGATGCATTATACGCTGGGCAAACGCCCTTATGGCTATCGCGGTTTGGGCGATGTGTTTGTCTTTATTTTCTTCGGCTTGGTTTCGGTGGGAGGCGGCTATTTTGTTTGCGCGCATTCCCTGCCGCTTTTGATTCTTCTTCCGGCTGCCGCCATCGGTTTTTTCAGCGTGGGCGTGCTCAATGTCAACAATATCCGCGATATGCGTTCCGATGCCGCCACACGGGTGACCGTGGCTATCAAACTGGGGGAACACCGCGCCCGCATTTACCAGACGGTGTTGATCGTCGCCGGCTGGATGTGTGTGATTCTCTTTATGTGGATGGCCCTTCGCGGGATTGCGGCGTCTGAACTTGTTCCTTCCGCCGAGTTCCCTTGGTTGCGGTGGCTGTTTCTGCTGACCCTGCCCCTCTACGCCCTTCATCTGAAAGGCGTCTGGACGCGCACGGACCGGGCCCTCGATCCTATGCTCCCCCTGCTGGTCCTCAGCACCTTCGCCCTCTCCCTTCTCGCCGGCATCGGGTTGGTGGCGGCTCACGCATAGCCGGCATTGAACGGGTTTTCTGTTTTCTCAGAAAAAACTTATATTTGCCCAGGTTTAGAAAAAATGCAAAACTTTCTTCTCATATTTGTATCGTCGTTGCTGATTTTATCCAGCCCCAAGTTTGAATTGCCCCATACGGACAGGACCAGGGGACTGATGGAGGAGTTACTGGTCAAGCTGGACAGTACGGATGTCTATGCGGCGAAGAAAGAGAAGGAAATAGAGGCGTTGAAGAACTGTTTCCCCGGAGAAACCGTTGATGATGAGATAGAACTGTATTATGATATTTCGATGGCGTTCTCCAACAGCGTGGCCGACTCTGCTCTGGTATATATGGAAAAAGCGATCCTATATGCGCAGGAGTACGGTAGAGATTCTCTGAAAGTTCAAGCGCAGATTGCCCTGGCCACATTGCTGTCAGAATACGGCTATTATATTGAAGCGCAGGAAACCCTTTCGCCTGTCCCCGTAGAGAAACTTTCGGGAGGAGAGCGGGTTCGTTATTATCATTCCGTTGCCTTGCTATATAGAAACCTGTACTCAGATTATAACATCCCCGCTTCCTTTAAGCAGAAGTATCGCAAGCAATTCAATGTTTACAGGGATTCCCTGATGATGGTGTCGGATACGATGAGTCTGCATTATCTTCGCAGCATTGAAAGAAAGGAGGCAAGAAAAGGGAATATATCCGAGGCGAGGAGATACAATGATTTGCGTATGTCCATCATTGAAGACAAACATTCGGCTGCTTATGCGACCTGCCTCTATGATCGTTTTGCCATCGTATATTTATATGAAGGAAAACTCACCGGTGAGGCACTGGATGACCTCCTGCAATCGGCTATTGTCGAAGTGGAGAACAGCAATCAGGACATTGCATCTCTTCTGAGGGTGGAATCGTTGTTGAACAGTATCAATGAAGTAGAAGCGGCCAAAAAGATATCGGATTACTATTTTTCCTCCCTTCGGAAGTTGGGCTCAAAAAAGCGTGTGGTAGACGGAGTGGAACAAACCATTAAGATTAATGACAGGAATACGCAGTTAATTCAGAAGGCAAACAGGGAACTTATGTTTGCCATCGCGCTGATATCTCTCCTCCTGGTTGCCGTGGTTTTTGCTTTATGGATCAATAATCGTTCGCGTCTGAGGATTATTTCTATTAAAAACAAGTTGGAACTATCCGATAGAATCTCAAAAAAATATATTGGTGTGGCTTTTCAGCTATACTCTTCCTATATCAAGCGCCTGGATTTGTTTCGCACAAAGATCAACTCCAGCATTAGAAAAGGACATATCGAGCAGGTTCTTGAGTTTACCAGCCCATCCGGGGAGACGGCTTCCGACGAAAGGAGGGAGTTGTTCCATAATTTCGACAGCGCATTTATGGAGATTTTCCCCAATTATATAGAAGAAGTAAACGCTTGTCTCAAGCCGGAACAGAAAATTGTTCCCAAGCGCACGGAGATTCTCAGCAATGAACTGCGTGTTCTTGCGTTGATTAAACTGGGCATCGAGGACAGTGCGGAAATTGCCGGCATGTTGCATTGTTCCGTTAAGACCGTACAGAATCTGAGGTCGATACTCAAGACCCGTCTTGCCCTATCGGAGGAGGACTTCAAAAGGAAAATTTCCGAAATCTGACGCTTTATATCGTTTCCCGAAATTTATTTACAATAATAATTAGGGATTTGAAAACCAAGGGTTTATTTCTCCCGAGAACATAGGATTATTCCCGATTTTTTCCAGAGCATAAGAGGCTCTGGATTTTTTTTATAGCTTTGGCCCGAGAAAATCCTTTTATCGACGATATTTATATGAAAAAACTTTTTTGGTTCACATTCATCGCGATAGTGCTCGTGAGTGCCTGTGGAAAAGGGGCCGGCCCCGAGAACGGACAAAATCCGGAAGGAGAGGTTTCCATTGTCGTGGCCACGTTCAACGTACTCAAGCCGGCAAACCGGATTACGGAAATGTCCATGGATAACCCGATCGTCCGAAAAGCCCTGGCCGGGACGATTGCTTCTGCCAAGGCGGACCTCATCGGTTTTAATGAAGTGGATGAAACCCATATCCCCGGAGGCAAGTATTCCCTGCAGGCCATGTGCGCTTCCATCAAGAACTACCAGTGGAGCCTCCAATGGCCCAACCGTCCGGACGCAGAAGGGAATCTCAAATACAACTATGCCGATGGTTTTGCTTATAACAGCGCGACGTTGGAACTGGAAGAATGCGGATATGTGTGGCTTTCAAAAGAAGAAGACACTTGGTACACGAATCCTGCTGACGCATATCAAAAATGCGGGAACCCGGAGCGCACCTGCCTCTGGATAAAGTTCAAGCACATTGCAAGCGGAAAGATCTTCTGGGCTTTCCCGACCCATCTTCCCCACCCGGATCATGGCGGAGCCCTGAACATGGCAAAAGTCGTCAACCGTTTCGCGGCGGAAAAGGCCGGGGACGCACCTGCTATTTTATTTGGTGATATGAACAGTTCGCGCTCACACGAACCGGATGTATACAGTACCCTGATCAGTTATTGGAGAGACGGCAATATCAATGCCAGATGGGGGACCATGAGTGGGAGTTCGGACAAGTATTATTATCCTTGGGAAAGTTATTCCGGGGGACATCCGGAGCGCAGGATAGACCATATTTTGACAAAAGACTGCTCCGCCTCGGATTTTCGCCGCATCATCGTGACCTACCCTATTGATGATGTACAGTGGTACCCGTCGGACCATCTGGCGATTACCGCAACCGTCAAATTGTGACATTTAACCTAACAATACGGCCATGAAAAGGATTCATCTATTACTTGTTTTTTCGTTTCTTGCAGCCTTCCTGGCCTGTAAGAAAGAAGCCGATCAAGGGGGTGGAGAAACCTCCGGAGGAAAGGTTGTTTTCACGGCGACCCTAGAAGACCTCGTGTCGGGCTCCAGTCAGCAATCTTTCTGGCTTCCCGGCGATCAAATTCAACTTGTATTGAATGATGGCAGTACCATGACGCCGACGTTGGTGGCAGGCGGAGGAACCGCCACAGGCAGTTTTGTGGCGACAAATCCCGGCAACAGAACCGCCCTGTTTGCCGTATTTCCTACTTCCGCGATGGATTCCGCGGAGGGCAATACAACGCAGATCAGCATCGCCCATTCACAACCCACCAGCACTTCCCCTGAGACACTCTCTGTCGGTAAGGTCGGATCAGACAACAGAATCTCCTTCAAAAACATGAATGCCGTTCTGGGAATCCAACTCAAGGCGGGTACGGAAACGACCAAAATGGAAGTCACCAGCGCCGACGGCAGCGCGCTGGTCGGCACCATGGTTGTCGACTGTTCCGGCGCCGTTCCCGTTGTCAGTGCCGTTAATTCTCCGGCTTCCACGGTCTCAACGACCACGCTTGGGGCCGGGACGTATTATCTGACGGTCGTTCCCGGAGCGCACGCGCAAGGGTTGAAGATAAAAACCTATTCGGGAGAGGGGATCTACACCGAGTCCGGAGAATATGAATGCGACATTGACAATCTGGCCCCCAATACCGTATATCGATATGAACTCAAGGAGGTCATTCCTTCCAAATCCTACTGTGTAACCGTTGAAGGCGCGGGTAAAAAGGACGGAAGCAGCTGGGAAAACGCAATGAGCGCCGCCAAGATGTGGAGTTTGCTTTCATTGAACGGTATAACCGCGACCAAACTCAACGGTTCCGTCTTCAATCTCGGGGCCGGCACCTATGACTGGGGGACGAATTCCACCTTGTCTTACGAAGAAGATGTCCGCTTCAGCATCATAGGCATAAAGAATGAGACTGTTTTCTCCGGAAACAATGCGCACAGGATCCTTGAGATAAATGGAGAGGTCGATGTCGAGATCCAAGGCGTCAATTTTGTCGGCGGTCGGGTTACGGTCGCGCTGGAAGGTGGAGAAGACGGCGGAGCCATCAAGATTTCCTCTGGAACCTGGGAGTTCACGGACTGCTCATTTTCCGGAAACAAGGCGACGAACGGTGGAGCGATTGCGATGTCCGGAGGGTCTGTGAAATTAGTAGACTGCGTTTTCAACGAGAATGAGGCCTTGTGTGATGACATCAATCGAACCAGCGGTACCGGTTTTGGCGGCGCCATCGACTGTGACTCCAACGCCGTCATCGCCATCAGTGGATGTACCTTCTCGGGCAATGTCGCCTGGAAGGGCGGAGCCGTCGATTTCTACAGCAGCGGTTCCGAAGTGTTGATTGAGAATACCACTTTTACAGCCAATGGTAACGAGAACACCCGTGACGGCGGCGCCATTTTTATGAAAACCAGTGCGTCCATGAAAGACTGCGTGCTGACCGGCAACAAAGCGAAATATGGTGCCGGAATGCGCGTTTCTGATCATCACGTTTCTATCGAAGGAGGCAGTTTCAAAGAGAATGTTGCTTCCGGGAACGCAGGCGCCATCAGTGTGGGCGAGAAAGGAAGACTGGAAATCGGCAATGAAAAACCTGTCACTTTCCAGGGTAACTCCGCCGCATTATATGGAGGGGCCTTGGAAGTGGAGAGTTTCAGGGAATCGCTCGGAAACAATGTCCGCAACGCGATATTCAAGGATAACCAGGCGCAATACGGCGGCGCGGTGGCCGTGTATGGCAAGGGTGGTAAAGCCACAAGTATGTACTTCAAAGATTGTACGGTAGAAGGAAACTCCGCGACCAAGGACGGTGGCGCCTTCTATGTGGAAGATGAATCATTCATCGATCTTACTCGGATTGTCCTCAAGAATAACCATGCCAACAATATGGGCGGGGCCGTCTGTATCCACGGTTGGAAGGGGGTTCAGGCATTCCGGTCCTCCTTCACCGGCAATTACTCCGGCACCGGAGGCGCCATTTATTCGGAAGGTTCCAGTGACAAGTATGCCTATCTTTTCATTGACGAATGTTCTTTCGATGCCAATTCTATTTCAAACCGGTATGGCTGTACCATCAACATCAATGGTCTCGACCTTTTCTGTATGAACAACTGTTCCGTGAGGGGCTCTTATACGACGACCGGCCAATCGTCCTATAAAACAGGATTGAGCCCATCCTGGATAGCCATCGACGCCATACAGACCTGTTCCAGCATCAGCAACTGTTCCATTATCGGTGACACGCGGAATGGCGCGGATGGCGGCGCGCTGACCGACAATACCGCCCTGGTCGGCGTCATGGGTTCTGCGACTCATTATTTCACCAACAATATCATCGTTCCTCAGTCTGAAGAAGTGTCATCCATCGGCGGAGAAGCCGGCAGCGAACTTATCGATTTAAGTTATACGCATTACAACAAACTTGTCAAAATAGGTACCAGCACCGATAATGGCGGCA
>CACZWF010000009.1 GCA_902784785.1 uncultured Bacteroidia bacterium | reverse complement strand
CAATGCCGGCAAGTATACGGAACTCACCTCTACTCTTCGCTCAAGCAGTTATACCGATGCGGAGATCCACACCTTGATGAAGAACTTCGACACGGTATTTCTCTCGTTGGTACCCGAGTTTGTCCCCGGTGTCAATCAATTGCTCAAAGCAGAGGCCCGCTTTGACGAAGGGCAGTTCGGTCTCAACACCGAACTTCGCATCCTGGCCCTGATTCGCATCGGCATCACCGACAGCGTACTCATCTCCCGATTCCTTCGATACTCCGTGTCGACCATCTATAACTACCGGGTCAAAATGCGCAATAATGCCCTCTGCGAACGAGATAATTTTGAGAAAAAAATCGCTCAAATCGGGGAAATCAAGGGCCGATAGTACTACTTTTTCAGACGTAATATAATAAAATATATACTGATTATCAGATATATAAATTTCAAAACTACTACTTTTAATTTTATAGGCGTTCTTTTTCCGTATCTCAGTTCCTATATTTGCAAAGTTCGTTCGCGAGTAGGCGACGACTTGCAGATACAATGAGAATGGATTTCAGATTTTTTTTAGCATTCATCGCAGCCTTTCTATCAGGCCTGCTGACAGTTAAAGCTGCCCCCCCCTACGAAGTAAGCGGAACAGTAAGCGATGCCGGCGGAGAACCGCTCATCGGAGCGTTTGTCGTTGTCAAAGGAACCACAGATGGTACTTCGACCGACCTTGCTGGCAAATATAGCATCGCCGTACAAAAGGGAAGCACTCTGGTCTTTTCCTACATCGGATTTGAAGACAAGGAAGTTATCTGGAATGGTGAAACCAACCTGGATGTCAGCCTGGGCGCATCCTCCACCTATCTGGAAGATGTGGTCGTCATCGGCTATGGCACAGTCAAGAAAAAAGACCTGACGGGAGCCGTCGGCAATGTCAGCGGAGCGACGCTCGAAAAAGCGGTCGTACCGGATGTAGGCGGTGCCTTGCAAGGACAGGTGGCCGGACTGCAAGTCGTGTCATCGGGCAAACCGGGCGACAATGTATCGCTGAAAGTGCGCGGCGTGGGTTCCATCAACGGCAGCGAGCCCCTCGTAGTCATCGACGGCGTTCCCTCGTCCATCAACCTCAATTCCCTCAACATGGCTGACGTCGAGAGCGTCGACGTGCTCAAGGACGCCTCGTCCTGCGCCATCTACGGCTCCCGAGGCGCCTACGGCGTCGTTCTCATCACGACAAAGAAAGGAAAGGCTGGCAGCGGCAAAGTGGATATCCGTGCCAATTTCAGCATCCAGCAAGTCGCCCGCCAGATGAAATTGCTCAACGCCCGTCAGTTCGCCTCCCTGCATAACGAAATGATGCTCAACGGCCAGATGGACCAGTACGACGGCTACGTGGACCCCACCCTGCTGGGAGAAGGAACCGACTGGCAGTCCTACCTCTACCAACTTGGTTTCATGCAGGACTACAACCTCAGTTGGGCCGGCGGCGGAGAGGTGTACAAGTATTATGTTTCCGCCGAGTGGATGGACCAGAAAGGGGTTATCAAAAATACCCGCTACGACCGCATCACGCTCCAGTTCAACGGAGAAGCGGATGTCAAGAAATGGCTCAAGTTCGGTCACAACATCACCCTCAACAACGACATCAAAAACCAGGGAGACTACAACATCGGGGACGTGCTCGCCGCCCTGCCCAACATTCCGCTCAAGCACGAAGACGGAACCTGGGCCGGCCCCAGCGGCAACTCCATGTACCTGGGAGAAGTCATCAACCCCATCGGGCGCAATGAACTGAACACCCAAAAGACCATCGGCTACAATATTTCCGCAGCACAATCGCCGTCCAACTGATGATTTGGAATCAGGACAACTGGACGCAGGCCTACGATTGGGAGCCGGTCCCCACCGAACAGTCGAACCGCTACCAGTACCACAACAATGTCCTGGAATGGATGTGGGACAACATTCTCACTTTCGACAAGGATTTCGGCAAGCATCACGTCAACGCCATCGCTGGCATCAGCATGACGGAAAACACCAACCGCAATTTCGGCGGTTCAATCGAGACCTTCATCAGCGACAGCGCCCGCGAAATCAACAATGGCATCACCAATCCCCTCATCTATGGTACGAGGACGGACTGGGCCCTGTTCTCTTTCATCGCCCGCGCCAATTATGTCTATGACGAGCGCTATTTCATCACGGCGACCTATCGTCGTGACGGGTCCTCCCGTTTCAGCAAGAAAAACCGCTGGGGCAACTTCCCCTCCGTCTCCTTGGCGTGGAAAGCGTCCAACGAGGCGTTCTTCCCCAAAACCGATGCGGTCAGCGAACTGAAAGTGAGGGCCGGCTATGGATTGACCGGCAACCAGACCAACGTCGGAGCGTACGGCTCCGCCAACAGTCTGTCATCCGTGCGCTATGTGTTCAACAACATCCTCGTCGGCGGCTTCGCGCCCAACGTGATGGCCAATCCCGATGTGACTTGGGAAGAAGTACAACAGTACAACATCGGTGTGGATATGGGATTCCTGAAAAGCCGCATCGCCCTTTCGTTGGACGCCTATGTCAAGGATACGCGCAATATGCTCGTCCCGATGAGCGTGCCCATTTCCACCGGGTATTCCGACATCTCCGTACCCCAAATCAATGCCGGCAGCATGCGCAATGTCGGCGTGGAACTCGCGCTCACCACGCACAACATTATGACAAAAGATTGGGATTGGTCCACCACGGTCATCGCCTCCTGGAATCGCAATCGCATCACCGCCCTTAACGGAAACGTCCCCATCTACGGGGGCAATCTCGGCCTGAACATGACGACCACCATCAACGCGGTAGGACACCCGGCCGGCAGTTTCTATGGTTATGTGACAGACGGTATCTTCCAGACCCCCACGGAGGTCGAGACCTCGGCCATCCAGGTCGAAGGCGGCACGGCGCCGGGCGACATCCGCTTCAAGGATCTCAACAGCGACGGAGTCATTGATGCGAACGACCGCACTTTTTTGGGCGATCCTACGCCCAAATGGCAGTTCTCTATGAACAACAGCGTCCGGTGGAAAGAACTTGAACTGACCCTCTTCCTGCAGGGCGTAGCCGACTGCCAGATTTTCAACATCACCCGGATGAATCTTGAATCGATGTCCGTCGCCCGCAACCAGTCCATCTCCGTACTCAACCGTTGGAGAGGCGCCGGCACGAGCGACACCATGCCGAGAGCCGTCTATGGCGACCCCAACAACAACGCCCGGCCGAGCGACCGTTTCATCGAAGATGGTTCCTACCTGAGGCTGAAGAATCTGCAACTCGCCTATTCTCTTCCCGGCAACATCACAGAAAAGATGAAGATTCAAGGCTTGAAATTCTTTGTTTCCGCCCAGAATCTTTTCACCCTCACCCGCTACAAGGGCGTAGATCCCGAAGTAGGCGCATCGGGTTTGGATAACAATATCTATCCGCTCACCCGCACCTACTCTTTTGGCATTAACTTGACATTTTGACGGCTATGAAAAAGATTTGCATACTGCTTTTCCTGACCGCGGCATTGAGCGCATGCGAGGGTTTTCTCGACAGGCATCCCTATGACAACATCGATGCCGATGACCCCGCTTCCTTGCGAACGGAGAATGACGCCATCTCTGCCGTCAATGGAGCATACCAGCCTCTCCAGTGGGCAAAAATCTGCAATATGCGCCTGTGGACGCTCGACATCGTCGCCGGCAACAGCGAAGTGGGAGGCGGCGGAGGCGATGACGGCATCGAGACACGGGACATGGCCAACTTCATCACAACCAGCGACAACGCCGGCGTTTTGGATATGTACAGGGGATATTTTCCCGGAATCCTGCGCTGCAATCTCGTGCTCCAGAAGGTTCCCGCCATGGACATATCCGAGAACATCAAAAAACGCAGCCTGGGCGAGGCGCATTTCCTCAGGGCCCTGTACTACTTTTATCAAGTGCGTCTGTTCGGCGGCGTCCCCCTCATCACCAAGCCCGTCAGCATCACCGATGACCTCAAGCCGCTCCGCGCGTCCGTCGACGAAGTTTACCGGCTCATCATCTCCGATCTGCGCGAAGCCATCCTCCTGCTTCCTGATGCCGCCACCTACAGCGCCGCTGACCTGGGACGTGCCTCCAAAGGCGCCGCCATCGGGCTGCTGGCCAAAGTACTGTTGACCCACAATCCCGGCACGGCGGAATACAATGAGATTGTCTCCCTTTGCCAGCAGGTGACCGACCTGGGATACATCCTCAACGAGGACTACACGGACAATTTCAACCCGCAGACCAAGAATAGCCGGGAAAGCCTTTTCGAAGTGCAGTATTACGGCAAAACGACGGTCGGATTCTGGGAGAATGAAACGCAGTGCTCTTGGCTGAGCGCCTTTATGGGGCCCCGCAACAGCGGTATGGTGGCAGGCGCCTACGGATGGAACCAGCCCACCGCCGAGTTTGTCAATGCGTACGAACCCAACGACCTGCGTAAAAACCAGACGGTACTCTACGCGGGCTGTCCTCCTTTCGACGGGATGGAATACCAGAGTGCCTGGGGTACGGAAACCGGCTACAACTGCCGCAAGTTCCTCGTCCCCAAATCCATTGCTCCCACCTATGATGCTTCGCCCGCCAACTTCCCCATCCTGCGCTATGCCGACATCCTCCTGATGCAGGCAGAAGCCCTCAACGAACTGGGTCGAACGGCCGAAGCCGTCGAGCCGCTCTATCTGGTCAGGGCCCGCTCGGGACTCACCGAAAAGACCGAGTTGACCACGCTCAACAAGACGCAGATGCGCAACAAAATCATCCACGAGCGCCGTATGGAACTCGCATTCGAGGGACAGCGCTGGTTTGACATCATCCGCCTTCAGAACGGAGAATACGCCCGTTCTTGGTTCCAAAGCATAGGCAAAACCAATTTCTCTGACAAATTCCTGCTCTTCCCTATTCCTTTGAAAGAAATTGAAGCCAACGAAAGATTAACGCAAAATACCGGTTATTGATATGAAAAAGAGTGTCCTTTTTATCCTCGCCGCTTTCGCGATTCTCGCGTGCGCGTGTTCCAAATATGGTAGCAATCCTTTGGATGGGGACCAGGCCGTTATCCTGACCCCCTCCTCCAAGGTCATCACCCTCGACCCCTCGCTCGAAGCCACCGAGGCTTTGAGTTTTACGTGGACGCCGGGTTCCAACCAGAAAACGGGAGCGGGTATCGGCTATACCTTTGAGATGTGTGTCAAGGGAGACAACTTCCAGCACCCCTATCGCTACGAACTGGGCAGGACCACTTATCGCTATTTCTCCTTCATTTCCGCCATTGAGGACAGCAAGGGAAAAGCCATTTCCCTATATGCCATTCTGGAGGGCTGGCAGAGCAATCTCGATATTCCCGCGGCCATACGCCCCGTCATCGGCAAGCCCTGCGCCATCCAGGCCCGCATCATCGCCAAAGTTTACAGTTCCGACATCGAGCCAGTCGCCTCCGAGGCCGTAGAAGTGGAAATCGCGCCCGCGATTTATATCATCGGCAATGCAACCGGAAACGAATGGTCCTTGGACAAAGCCGGAAAATTTGAATACAAGGGCAACGGGAAGTACGCCACCCGCTACCAACTTCTCGAAGGGCAGTTGAAATTCCCCTACGGCACCCTCTATTTCGAAGACAAGAGCGGCAATTTCGGCAACTGCTATGTCGCCCCCGTCGACAACACGCCCGTCGTCAGCGAAACGCCCCTCACCCTGGACAAGAGCGTGAACAATGATAAGGATAACAAATTCTACATCAACGATGAAGGCGTATGGGACATCGAGCTGGACATCAACGAAATGACGGCGCTCTTCACCTATGACAGCGAAGCCTCCGGCACCCCTCCTTCCCTTTACCTGATCGGTCCCGCTACGGGAAATGCCTGGAATAAGCCCGGACTGGAAGTGAACGGCGACGCCAACCGCATTTACACCTTCACCGGGAAATTATATACCGGAGAATTTAAGTTCTTGTTCAAGACCAGCGCCCTGGACCCTCAGTCCTGGCAACCGGCCTTCACAGCCAAGTCCCAAGACGACGACAGGGAGAATATGGTACTGCACGATGACAACGACTACAAATTTGTCGTTGACAGCACCGGCGTATGGACCTTGACCATTGACACAAGAAACAAGACCATCCGCTATGCATTTGACAAGACGACCTTCGAGCCCTACGAAGCGCTCTGGATGATTGGCAGCGCGACGCCCAACGGATGGGACGTGAGCGAGGGCAAGCCCACGAAGATGGAAAAGACCACAACCCATATCTTTACATGGACCGGCAGGCTGAAAGCCGGATATATGAAATTCCCCGTCGTAACCGGACATTTCAAATGGTGTTTCGGCGCCAAGTCGGCCGGCAACAACCAAGACCTGGTCTACAATCCCGTCACGGGTACGGACTACCCGATCAATGTCTCCGAAGACGGCAACTACACGGTGACCGTCAACCTCAATACGATGAAATGTACGCTTGACCGGATTTGATTATGAAAAGAATGATCGCTCGTTTGAAGTATTTGGCCTGCGGACCGCTGGCCTGCCTTGCTTTGTCCGGCATTCAGGCTTGCAACGTCGAGCCTATAAAAGACGACCCCTTGACCTACGGACAGATGTATGTCGAGACCTTCCTCACGACAGACAAAGTCTGCTACGCCCCTGGCGAGAGTGTCAAGTTCAGCCTCAACAAAATGGTGCCCGACGGCAACGCCTTCATCCGCTACCGTTTCCTGAACCAGGTGTTGGAAGAACGCCCGCTCACGGCAACGGAATGGACCTGGACCGCTCCCGAATATGACGGAAAAGGTTATCTGGTAGAAATCATCGTCAAAGAAAGCGATGGCGGCGAGTCTGTCCGCGGCTCCATCGGCGTGGATGTTTCTTCCGACCCCAAGACCTTCCCGCGCAACGGCTTCCTTTCCTATTATGGGAAAATCTCCAAGACGGAAATCAGTGAACTCTTCACCCAACTCAACCGCTACCACCTCAACTACATTCAGTTCCAGGACTGGCACTACAAGCACCATTGGCCCCTGGGCGGCACGGCTTCCGCCCCTATGACGACCTACACGGACATTTGCAACCGCACCGTCTATCTCCAAACCATCAAGGACCAGATTGCCGCCGCCCATTCGTACGGAATGAAGACCCTCTTCTACAACCTGGGCTACGGCGCGTTGATTGACTACAAGGAAGACGGCGTGAAAGACGAGTGGTTCCTATATACGGATACCGAGCACAAGAACAAAGATTTCCACCCGCTGGATGTCGCGTTTAAGAGCAACATCTACATCGTCAATCCCGGCAACGCCGATTGGCAGGATTATCTCGTCAAACGCAACGAAGACGTATACAAAGTGCTGGATTTCGACGGCTACCAGATTGACCAGTTGGGAGACCGGGGAACCGTATATGACTACGACGGAACGCAATTGGACATCCGGAACGGTTTCACTCCTTTTATAAGGAAAATGAAGGAGGCTCATCCGGAAAAGCGTTTGGTGATGAATGCCGTATCCCAGTTCGGCGCCGACAAGATTGCCGACGGCCCGGTGGATTTCCTCTACTTGGAGGAATGGGGCTACGAATATGACGACTTGGCCCGCGACGTCGTACGGAATTATCAGATTGACCCGAATAGAAAGAACGTCGTATGCGCGTATATGCACAAAAACGAGAAAGACGATCACTCCGCCTCCAAGTTCTTCAACACCCCTGCCGTCGTACTTTGCGACTGCTTCATTCACGCTTTGGGCGGCGCTCACCTCGAACTCGGCGAGCACATGCTCTGCAGCGAATATTTCCCCAACGCGGATCTCAAGATGGAACCCGCCCTGCGGATGAATATGATTAAATTGTACGACTTCATCACCGCGTACGAAAACCTGTTGCGCACCCCGGACGGATGGAAAGATCCCATCGTGAGCACGACCAGTGCGACGGATTCGTTCCACGCCTGCACGCCCAGTACGAGTTTCACGGTCGCCGAGAAGGGCAAAATCAGCGTTTTCAACAAAAACGTCACCTTGGCGGCGGACGAAGGCAGACAAGTGGAAGTGCTGCACCTTGTCAATATGAACAAGGCCAGGCACCTCAACTGGACGGACCCCGAATTCACGCAGGCGGAACCCCGCGAAGTCAAAAATCTGCCCATGAGCGTCGGCGTTTCAGGAACCCCGAAAAAAGTCTGGGCGGCCTCTCCGGATTATAATTGGAGCAGTCCGCAAGAACTTTCCTTCACATCGTCCGACGGAAAAATATCATTTACCCTACCCCGCCTCAAGTACTGGTCTATGATTGTAATCGAATTTTAAATCATCCTGAATATGAAAAAGAAGTATTTAGTTTATCAGAAACCGAGTCTTATCCGGATGGATGTACCCACGGGGCATCTGTGCATCACGGCATCCGAGCGGGACATTGACGGTTCCGATATGGGAGTCGACGTAGTAACTGACGACTTCTGGTCTTAACACTAAAATGTGAAGCAATGAAACGTTGTTTGTTTGTTTGGGCATTTGCAATGATGCTTTTGCCGCTTTCTTGTTCCAAGGAACAAGCCACCGGTTCAGACTCCGTACAGACCGATTCTGCCGGTCCGTCCGAGGAAAAGCCTGCCGAGCAGCCGAAAGAGGGATATCACAAAGTCGGCCTTACGTTTAACATCGGCGAAGATATTGTAGACGAGACAAAAGCCGCCGTGAGCGACGCCGGCGTTTTCACTTGGACGACCGGTGACAAAATCGCCGTGAGCGCCTATAATGTTTCCACCGGACCTACGGCTGGGCGGTTTTCCCCTATGATGAAGGACACCTTTATGACGGGACGGACCTGACGGTCAATTTCGCTTCAGCCGTCAGTTACACCAGTGCCACGCCGATGATGCTGGCCAAGGTGAACGCCCACGGGACGGAGGCTTTCCAGCACTTGGGAAGCCTGTTGAAAATTACCTACAACTATGTCCCCAAAGGCACGAATCAACTGGTTGTAAACGCTGATGGTATCGCCGGAACTTACCGTGTAAATTTGTCCACCAAGGCGCTCACCGCTGTATCGACGACCAATCAGGCCACCTACAGTTTCAGCGCATTGTCAAGCATAGAGACAAAAACTATTTACGTGATGATGCCTCCCGGCAGCAAGACTATCGGCATAAGCCTCAAACGCGGCGATGAGACTTGGGAGGAAGCCGGCAAGTCCGGTAAAAGCCACGAATATAGGAGGGGGTTCCTCACCCCGCTTCCGGCCATCTCCCTGCCGCGATTCTCTGAAGTGTATCTGCTCGGTCCCGCCTTCGCGTGCTATTGGAACAGAGACAATGTCGCCTACAAAATGGCAAAAGACGGCCGCACATACACTTGGACCGGTCTTATGCAAAAAGGGCAGAATTTCCGCTTCACGGTCAACAACAACGCTTGGTGGCCCTCAATCCGTCCGGGTGAAGGAGAAGGCGAAAATTGGACGGACGACAATTGGTGCAGTGATATTTACTATGATGACGATCTGCCCGAAGTCTCTGATAACGACAAGCACTTCCGCGTCAATAAAGACGGCAATTACACCATCACCATCGACGCCACTGACGATGCCGCTCTCCAATATAAGATTAAACTGAATGAGGAAATCCCCACTCCGCTATATATCTTTGGCGATGCAACCGGAAAAGGCTGTGATGTGTTGGAAAATCCGGATTATGCGATGACGGCAGACCGTGACGCAGGTTTTCTATGGTATCAATGGACCGGCAATCTGAAAGAAGGGTCCTTCAAGTTCCTTACGGAAGCCGGGACCTGGGATAAAATCTGGAATCGCGGCGGGACCGAAGGAACGGACTGGTTCAACTTGGCCTGGCGTGAAACGGCTCCCACCGGAGACGAGGATATGAATTTCTCCGTCGAAAACACAGGCAACTTTACCGTCACCTGCGATATGACCGACAAGAAACTGCTCGTTAAGCCCAACGGAATCAGCACGATTTATCTTGTCGGCTGGGCCGTTAATGCCGGAGGAAGCTATACGGACGAAGAATGGACAACAAAGGATTTCCCGCTGACCGAGACGGCTGACGGTTCCGGTATCTATACGAATACAAGTCCGTACACACTGGTAGAAAACTTTTTCCGCTTCTCCCTCGAGCCCGGAAAAGCCGGCGGCTGGTACAGGAATCCGGATGTCGATTGGGGGACCCTCTTCTCCATCTACGATATATTCGACTATGATCATTTGTTCTATAATGTGACGGCTGGGAACTATACGATTACCGTCAATACCCATACAATGAAAGTAACGATGACTTTATTAAACGAATAAAAAGATATGATGATGAAAAAAAACATAACAGCCCTCATTCTGGGCATTTTGACGATTTTGCCCGTAAGGGCCGAGACCGTACTATCTCCCGGAGGAAAGGTCTGTGTTGAAGCGGGCGTAGATGCAAACGGCACTCCCGTTTACAGTATGCGTTTTGAAGGAAAGGAAGTCATCCGTCCTTCCCGCCTGGGTTTCGAACTCGGAACCGGGGCTCCGCTGTTGGACGGGTTTACCATCCATTCGGTCGAAAATCGTTCGTTCGATGAGACTTGGACGCCGGTTTGGGGAGAAGAAAAGCAGATCCGCAACCACTACAACGAGATGCTGGTGTGTTTTGAGCAGAAGGGTTCCGCCCGCAAAATGAATGTCCGCTTCCGCGCCTTTGACGATGGTCTGGGATTTCGCTACGAATTCCCCCTGCAGGAATCTCTGGCCCACTTCACCATCCGCGAAGAGCGGACGGAATTCGCCCTGACAGGCGACCACACGGCCTGGTGGATTCCTGCCGACTACGACACCCAGGAGTACAACTACACCTGCTCGCGTCTTTCGCAGATAGGCTCGCTGTCGGCCGCGGCCATCGACGCCAATGTATCCCAGACCAGTTGCTCTCCCACCGCTGTCCAGACGGCCTTGCAGCTCAAGACGGACGACGGCCTGTACATCAACCTGCACGAAGCCGCCTTGGTCGACTATCCCTGCATCAACTTGGACTGGGATGCCGCGAGTCTGACCTTCAAGAGTGTCTTGACCCCCGAAATGACCGCAGACAAAGCCGTGATGTTCGCTCCGCGTTCCACGCCCTGGAGAACCGTCATCGTAGGAAAGAGCGGGGCGGACATCCTCGCCTCCCGCATCACCCTCAACCTCAACGACCCTTGTGCGTTGGACGAAACTTCCTGGATCAAGCCGGTGAAGTACATCGGCGTATGGTGGGAAATGATTGTCGGCAAGTCCGAATGGTCCTACTCCCATTATCCCTCCATAATCTTGGGCCAGACCGATTACGCGCAGCTCAAGCCCCACGGCCGCCACGGCGCGACCACCGAGCACGTCCGCGAATACATTGATTTCGCCGCCGAAAACGGTTTTGACCAAGTCTTGGTCGAAGGATGGAATATCGGCTGGGAAAACTGGTTCGGATGCTGGAAAGAGGATGTGTTCGATTTTGTCACGCCTTATCCCGATTTCGACCTCAAAGGGCTCAATGACTATGCGCATTCCAAAGGTGTACGCTTGATGATGCACCACGAAAGTTCGGCAGCTATCCGTAACTACGAACGTCATATGGAGGCAGCTTATAACCTGATGAACGAATATGGTTACAATGCCGTCAAAAGCGGCTATGTGGGAGACATCCTGCCCCGCGGCATGCACCACTACAGCCAATGGGCCGTCAACCATTATCTTTATGCCGTCAAGCAGGCTGCCAAGCACAAAATTATGGTCAATGCCCACGAAGCGGTGCGCCCGACCGGACTTTGCCGCACATATCCCAATCTTATCGGAAACGAAGCTGCCCGTGGAACGGAATACCATCACCAAGGCAAGGACGGCATCCGTCACTTCCACACCTGCATCCTTCCCTTCACCCGCTTGATCGGCGGTCCGATGGACTACACGCCGGGCATCTTTGAGATGGATTTGAGCAAGACCAATCCCAACAATCACGGGAAAGCTGAGTTTACCATCTGCAACCAACTGGCCCTCTATGTCACGATGTACTCCCCGCTCCAGATGGCGGCTGACATCATCGAGCACTACCGCCGCTTCCCCGATGCCTTCCAATTCATCAAGGACGTGGCCGTCGATTGGGAAAAGAGTCTCTATCTGGAAGCCGAACCAGGCGACTATCTGACCATCGCGCGTCAGGCCAAAGGCTCATCTGACTGGTTTGTCGGATCGATTTCCGGTTTGAGTGACCGCACCGTAAAACTCAGTTTCGACTTCTTGGAAAAAGGAAAGAAATATATCGCTACGGTCTATGCGGATGCCAAAGACGCCAACTGCGTCACCAATCCCCAGGCTTACACCATCACTCGCTATATTGTCACCAACAAATCGAAACTGAGCCAAAAGATCGTTGAATCCGGCGGTATGGCCATCAGCATCCGCGAGATGGTTCCCGGAGAAAACACCAAAGGGCTCAAGAAGTTGTAATAACATAGATTTTGCGAAACAAAAATTGTTTGATACATTTGCAATAATTTGGTTTGAGAAAGACTGTTGATGTTGGTCCCTATGAGAAAAATCTGCCAAGTCATTGCAAAATATCTGACCGTGCTGGTGCTGCTGGCGGCTGTGGCGGGATTGCTGTTCCCAGGCGTCATCCAGTACCTGAAACCCGCCTATATCAATCCCCTGCTGGGCGTGATCATGTTCTGTATGGGAATGACGCTCAAGACGGACGATTTCCGCGTGGTGTTCCGCCGTCCCAAGGACGTCCTCATCGGCTGCCTGGCCCAATTCACCGTGATGCCCCTGCTGGCTTTCGCCCTGACCCGCATCTTCTCGCTGGACCCGGCCCTGACCATCGGCGTCGTGCTGGTGGGCTGCTGCCCGGGCGGAACGGCCTCCAATGTCATCACCTATCTGGGCAAAGGAGACCTGGCGCTCTCGGTGGGAATGACCGCCACATCCACCCTGCTGGCCCCCATCCTGACCCCGCTGCTCGTATGGTTGCTGGCCGGTGAAAAGATACAGGTCGATGTGCTCGGTATGCTGCTGAGCATACTCTGGGTGGTGATTTTACCCATCGGGCTCGGCCTTCTGGTGAAACGTTTTGTCCCCAAAGTGACGGAACACGCGGCCGCCTATCTTCCGGCCTTGTCGTCCCTGACCATCGCCACGATTGTTTTCATCGTGATTGCCGCCAACGCCGAGAAACTGCTCTCCAGCGGTCTGATTGTGATGCTGGTGGTCATCCTGCACAACCTGTGCGGACTGTGCGTCGGATATCTGATCGGCCTGGCCTTACGCTTGCCCAGACCCAAAAGACGCGCCATCAGCATCGAAGTCGGAATGCAGAACAGCGGTCTGGCCTCCTCGTTGGCCAACCTCCACTTCGCCGCTTACCCGATGGCCGCCATTCCCGGCGCCATCTTCAGCGTATGGCACAACATCAGCGGCGGAATCATCGCCCGCATTTACGCCCGGAGCGAGCAAGCATTTACAAAGAAATAATTTCTGCGCAAAGGTCGTAGTCGTCGGCTCCGGTGATGGTGACCGTGAGCATTTCTCCGACCAGACAATAAGGATCCACGCCTTCAAGCAAGGGGGATGCAGTTCCCACGAGGATTTCGCCATCCACCTCCGGACTTTCGTAGCGGCTGCGGCAGACCAGCACGCCGTCGGTAAAACTGTCCACAATGACTTCTTCCGTCCGTCCGACACGGGCTTCGTTGCACGAGCGCGAAATCTCGTTTTGCACGCTCATCAGGACATCGTAACGGCGCTGCTTTTCTTCGGGAGAAATGGTATCGGGAAGGTTCCGCGCCGCATAAGTTCCCTCTTCTTCGGAATATTGGAACGCCCCCAGCCGCTCGAAACGGGCTTCGCGTACAAAGTCCAGCAATTCCTCGAACTCCGCCTCTCCTTCTCCGGGATGCCCCACGATCAAGGTGGTGCGCAGCACCAGTCCGGGCACTTTCTCCCGCATGTGGCGAATCAAGTCCCGCGTCCAGGCCCCCGTCACGCCCCGGCGCATCGCGGAAAGCACCTTGTCGGAAATATGTTGGAGCGGAATATCCATATAGGCGCAGACCTTGGGATTGTTCGCCATTTGTTCGATGACATCCTCCGGAAAATCATCGGGGTAACTGTAATGGATACGGATCCACTCGATGCCGTCGATGGCGCTGAGGGCCTGCAGCAATTCCCCCAAAGCCCGGCGATGGTACAGGTCCAGCCCATAATAAGTGGTGTCCTGCGCCACGACGATCAACTCCTTTACACCTTGGGATGCCAGTCCGCGGGCCTCTTCCACCAGCCGCTCGATGGGGATGGAGATATGCCGCCCCCGGATAAACGGAATCGCGCAATAGGAGCAACGACGGTCGCATCCCTCGGAAATTTTCAGATAGGCATAGTGCGAAGGCGTGGTCAGCAAGCGGCCTGCCGCCGCAAATTCAGGGGACGCTCCCAGATAACGGAGCAAAGGTGCGAAATCACGGGCGCCGAACCAGGCGTCGACTTCCGGAATCAGGCCCGGCAAGTCCTCGGCATAACGCTCGCTCAAACAGCCGAAAACGACCACGCGGCCCACTTCGCCGTTTTTCTTGCGTTCCACCTGCTCCAATATGCAGTTGATGCTCTCCTCCTTGGCATCCCCGATAAACCCGCAAGTGTTGACGAGCATCACATCGAGCGCTCGTCCGTCAGCCTGCGAGCCGTCACCCACAGACACGCCACCCGCCGATAGTTCGTCCTCCGGGACAATGTCATAATGAGGGCTCAACAGCGAAAGCAAATGCTCGCTGTCCACCCGGTTCTTGCTGCAACCGAGCGTCAGAATCTGCAGGCGCGCCTTCACTCCTCTTTAGATCCCTCTTCTTCTACAAAGTCCAGCGAAGCGTATTTCACCAGACAATTGTACCAGTCGAGCACCTTTTTCATATGAGAAAGGTAGAAACGGTCGCGGTCATATCCGGGCACCGCCTTTTCGAAAAGAGCCTGAATGGTCGCGCTGTCGGCTTTGGAAGTCGGGGCCTCCGCTCCGGCCAACGCGTTCTGCAGCGCCAGGAATACATCTTTGAGTTTCATCTCGCCGTCATCCGTGTAAATGGACACGTCGGCCAGCGCCGTCAGACGCGTATGCATCGTGACGGACATCCGCTTTTTGTCCACCAAAGACTCGACGATCACGCCACCGCGAGACTGGGCAAGGTAGGTATAAAGGCCGCTCTGTCCGGAGACGGCAAGGGTTTTGGTCAAATCTGTTTTCATATTCAAAGGATTTATTGTTCAATCAGTGTTTTATAATAGGTTTTAACTTGTTCTTCAAAAGCTTCTTCATCACCGTTGTTGGTCAGCACGCAGCTCACGCGCGGGTCGTCGGGAGACAACTGTTGCGAACGGATACGGGCCAGCGCCTGCTCCCGGGTGCAGGAATCCCGACGGATGATACGCTCCAGGCGCTTTTCCACAGGCGCATCCACATACAGGACCGCGTCGCAAGCCAGCGCAGCTCCGGCCTCCGGCGAAAGCAGCAAGGCAGACTCCATTCCCACCCACGGACCCTTTTGGGCCAAAGTCCATTGTTGAAAGTCCGCAATCACCAGCGGGTGTACCAACGCATTCACCGTCCGTCTCACTTCCGGGCTCTCGAACAGCAAACGGGCCAGTTTTTTCTTATCCAGCACCGGGCGGGCACCCGATAGAGTGACGTCTGCAGCGCTTGCATCCAAGCGCAGGCTCTGTCCGAGCGCCGCTTCCAACTGCGCAATCAATTCCGGATGACGGTCGTAATGCCCCTTGGCCTGCGCATCACTGTCGTACACCGGCATCCCGCAAGCGGCCAACACGCGGCTGGCCAGGGATTTCCCGGCCCCGATCGGACCTGTGATGAGCAATACGTTCATTCCGACAAAGTGACAACCTGGGGTTCAATGCGATAGGAAAGCAGCCATGAGGGCTGGTTTTTCAGACGAATCCGCGTCGTGGCTCCCCGGCTGGCATACGCCTCTTCCGCATCGACATAGAGTTGCAAATCATCTTCCACCCCCTGCGGGAGCGGGAACAGACAATTGGCAACCATTTTCACCTGAGCCACAGACATCTGCGGATGACGACCTTGCGGAACATTTTCGATAGCCACGTTCAAATAAAACACCCGTTCCACACAACGATGGACCCGAATGGAATATTTGACTTGTTTTTGCGAAAAGCGCACGCCCGAAACCGGCTTGAGATTGACCATCCCCTCTTTTGACCCGGCCATCATACTCTCCCAGACCAATTCCGTATGCACGGCGTCAATGTGCTCCAAGCGAAGCGGATCGGCATAGACCAGAATCGAATCCGGCTCCACGGTCATCGGACCGGAAAACTGATATTGCGAATTGAGGGTCACGTAAGAATCCAACTGAACAGGGACTTTCTTATATTCCCGGGGGCTGAAACGGAAGAAAGAGGTATCGTTCGAGAAATACTCTACCGCTGCCGATTCTCCGAAGATTGCGTGGGTATAATCCATCAAATCACGGGAGGTCATATAGAAAGAGCCGGAAGGGTGCAGATGAAGGTCTTCCGGGAAAAAGCGGACCCGGCAAGGATTCGTATTGCTGTATCTTTTGTCTTGCAAAATATCGAAACCGGTCGCCCGAAAACGCGCCACAATCCTTTCGCTTTCCAGCGATTGGGAATCATAACCATCCAATCCGTCGCACTGGGCGAGAACCGGGACAGACAACATCACCGTGTATTTGAGTGAAAGATTATGAAGGGCCCACACCGCGGACGCCAATAAAAAAGAAAGCACAAGCACCATCCAATCATGGCGCTTGAGATGCAATCTTTCCCTTAGTTTCTGAAAGAAGCCCATCCGAACTTCGCGTCAAGACGCTCGTCTACTTGGATTCCTCTTTCGCAGGCTCGTCCTTCTTCTTGGGCTCTTCTTTCTTGGCTTCTTCTTTCTTGGGAGCGGCACCGGCCTGAGGGCCCTGGATAGCGCTCTTGTTGAAAGTGATGCAGACATCCTTGTCCACCTCGACAATCACGGTGGTATCTTTCACCTCACGGACCACGCCGTTGATGCCGCCGATGGTGACGATTTTGTCGCCTTTACGAAGACCGTCCAGGAATTTCTGGAGTTCTTTGCGCTGCTTGTTCTGGGGACGGATCATAAAGAAGTACATCACAATGAAGATGAGACCGATCATGATCCACATCGAAAGGCTGCTGCCCCCCTGCGGAGCGGCTTGCAAGAAGATAAATAAAGTGTTCATATACATAAGAATTAAAAATTATTGCTTGGTGATTTCGCCGCCGGCCTGCATCTGACGGATCAGTTTATCCAACAGGCCGTTGACAAAGACATTGCTCTTGGCCGAGCCGTAGTATTTGGAAATTTCCACATACTCGTTCATCGACACGCGCAACGGAATGGAAGGAAAATAGACACATTCGCACAATGCGCAGACAATCAGACAAATATCAGTAAGAACCATACGATCTTTTTCCCATCCTTCGGCCAATTTGGCCACCCGGTCGGAATAATCGGTATAGTTACAAAAGGCATACTCCAGCAGTTTGGCGGCAAACGCGCTGTCGTCCTCCACCGGACCGGTCGAACTGCGTTTCATCAACTCGCTCTGGTAAAGCGGGGGCAGCGTCCATTCCTTGCCGGAGGCGATGTCGGCAAAAGTCCGGCAACACCAGGTCAGCGCATACGCCAGGTCATCGTTCCACCAGATGTTCATATCTTCCAGCAGGTCTTCCAACTCGGTCAGTTCCGTAAACTCCTCTTCGAAGATATGGGTAAACAGGGCGCAATCCTCTTTGATCGAGCGCTTGGGAGAAGCCATATAAGACTGGTACCACTCCTTCTTGACGACGCTGTTGAGCACCTTTTTCAAGACAAGGTCATATTGCTGCCAGGAGAATTTCTTTTTGTTGAACAGTTTCAGGAAATCTTCGTTTTCCGACAAATAACGGGAAAGAAGGTTGTCGACGAATTTGGTGTTGGGATGGAGGTCTTCCTCCGTAAGATGAGCTTTTTGACGGGCGGACTGAAGACGCTGCGCGGCTAAATTCGTCAAAGGCTCGACGATGCCCAACATAAACAAATACAGGTCCCGGGTGGCTTCTACGGACTGCTTGAAAGCGGCCTGGACTTCAGCCAGAGACGCCGGAGAGGATGATTCCCAAGTCTGAACAGCCGCATACAATGACTTGAAAACCTTGACCCTCAATATTCTTCTGTTCAACATATTCAAAGAAAATTTGTACAAAGATACATCTTTTTGTCAAAATAATTTTATATTTGCAGCAGATTTATTGATAATATCTTATAAGAGATGCACAACGATGATTACCAGGATGGTTCAAACAATTTTGAACGTTCCGCCGAAGATGTCTTTTCGAAGCCTGTAAGGGCCGGGAAACGTACGTACTTCTTCGATGTCAAGGCAACGCGTGGTGGAGATTATTACCTGACGATTACCGAGAGTAAACGCAAGGTAGAAAGAGATGGGAGCTTTACCTATGACAAGCACAAGATTTTCCTCTACAAGGAAGATTTTGAGAAGTTTAGCGAAGGATTGGCCGATGTGATCGACTACATCCGTCGCAATGGCACCAAGCCGGATTACAACGGACCGGAGAATGAAGGAGATAGTGGTGATGGAAATTTTTCCGGCGTTAATTTCGAAGAGCTTTAACCCCTGAATCAGATTTTTTTACCAGGCGAGACAGCCCGATTTGTTTCGCCTGCTTGTTTGATAATATTTGTAGTGTTGACCGCATAATTAATGTAAAGTATTATGGCTATTGTTAAAAAAATCATCCTTTGGATCTGCATCATCGGCGTACTGATTGGCGCCGGTGCATTCTTCTTTCATTTCTATTTCGTCTTCGGCGAAGGGACCAAAGCCGGCGAACTCAATTTTGTCGTCAAGAAAGGCATCGTTTTCAAGACCTACGAGGGGCGTCTCATCCAGACTGGACTCACATCGAAAGGGGCGGTGAGCACTCCGGGTTCCGGACTGCAATCCAATGAGTTCAACTTCTCCATCGACAACAAAGAGGTCGCTGAACTGTTGATGCGCAAGAGCGGTTGCTTCGTCCAGCTCCACTACCGCGAATTCCGGGGCAAACTCCCCTGGCGCGGCCACAACAAATTCGTCGTGGACAAAATCGAGTACATCAAGGACATCTATCAGGACGAAAATGTCATCGACGGCTCGACCTCCGTCATTCCCGGCTCGACCGGGAATCCCTCCCCTGCCAACAACGAAGAAACCATTTCCTTATAACTGATGAAACGCCTGATCCTCCTTTGTGCGGCGACGCTCGCCCTCACCTTGACCGCCTGTAAGAAAGAAGCCCCGAGCGGCTCTTCGAGCCAAGGCGCCCCTTCAGGTCCGGACGCCCCTGTGTCCCCTGAAACTGACTGGAAGAGCTTTGTTGAGAATTATTTCGATGAGAACTTGGCCTATTTCGGCCCCACCGAAGAAGAGACCAACTATTCCGGCGCGTACTACACGGGCGATTACACCAGTCCGTTCAAGACCTATCTGAACAAGACAGACGAGGAAATCCAAACCAAACTGGAACAACTTTGGGACCACTATTTCAAAGGAAACATCAACAGCACAATTTATTACGACAAGGGACTCGAAGCGTACATCTTAAATACGGCAGACAATGACGTCCGTTCGCCGGGAATGGCATACGGAATGATGATTGCCGTACAGACCGGACACAAAACAGAATTCGACAAGTTGTGGACATTTGCGAAAAATCACATGTGGCAAAAAAGCGGCGAAAAGGATGGCTATTTTGCCTGGCAATGCAGCACGGATGGCAGTGTGAAAGATAATGGATGCTGCCCGGATGCCGAAATGTATTTTATGGCATCGTTGCTCTTTGCCTCCAAGCGATGGAATGAGAATAAGTACTGGGAAGACGCTCAGTATATCTTGGACAAAATGTGGAGCAACAACGCCAAAAAACTGTTCAGTTCCACGCATAAAGTCATTGCCTACCAGCCCGGCTACGACTACACCGAACCGGCTTACGATCTTCCCGCTTTCATCGAGTTGTTCTCCCGCTGTTCAGAAAAACAAGGGGAAAATTGGGCAAGCACGATAACCCACACCCGGAATCACTTGTACAACTCCTCCCACACGACCTCGGGCTTGTTCGCCGAAATCAGCCATTTCGACGGCACACCCTGTTCAGTGAGTTTCAATCAGAATGCCACCAAATATATGTATGAGGCGATGCGTTGCGCGATGAACTTCGGGATGGACTACTACCTGTTCGGAGTCGATGCCCGGCGCCAGACGGAAATGGCCAAAAGGCTCATCGGGTTCTTTGAAAAGGATAATTATGAGCACGCGCGCTTCAACTGGGACGGCAGCAATCCGTCAGAACAGTACACCCTGGGCGAAACGGGCGCCAATGCCGTGGCCTGCTATGCCCTGATAGGAGTTGCCGGACAGGAAGATATCATCCGGAAGAACCTGCAAAAAGCCTGGGAGGCCAATCCGCTGACAGGTTCCTACCGCTACTACGACGGACTCGTCCACTACCTCTCGATGCTGCACCTCTGCGGCCATTTCAAAATCTGGAAACTCAGCCACAGCGAAGCCAGCGCCCGCTGGCCCGAAATCGATCAGCTGTAACGGAGTCACGCGGAACGTTTCCGACGAAACGGAAAATCCGAAGCCGAAATGTCGAAGGTCCCACCATTGTTTGCTTCTTGCTGCTTCTTCTCGACCAAAACATTCGAATTTCTCTTCTTTGCTTCTATAAACATGAGAATGGCTGGAAGAGGTTTTCAAAACAAAAAGATGCGCGTAAATTAGCGGAAAGTGTCAAAAAAATATAGTTTCCGCTGGTTTACGAACAAAAAATACTATCAGTTTGAAGAGTATGTGAAAAATTACATGAAGGAGAACGTTTCAATGTTAATAGAATGCTTATGAAGAGTTTCATCCAGGAACTTCCCCTATGACTTCCATGGGAAGGATCGGTTTCACAGAATACGCTGAGGGCCTCGACGTGGGATATCGTTACTTCCTGAAGGAGGGCATCCCGGAGATGTCCTACCCGTTTGGTTACGGGCTTTCATACACAAGCTTTCAGGAAAGCACGCCCATCGTGGACAGGAAGGGTGTCACCATGACGGTAATAACCAATACAGGCTCCGTCTCCGGAAAACACGTGGTCATGTTCCTTAGCCCGGTGCTGCAGTCCAACGAATTCAATTTCTCCATCGACAACAAAGAAGTCGCCGAACTGCTGATGCGCAAGAGCGGCTGCTTCGTCCAACTCCACTATCGTGAATTCCGCGGAAAACTCCCCTGGCGCGGCCACAACAAATTTGTCGTGGATAAAATCGAATACATCAAGGACATCTATCAGGACGAAAATGTCATCGAAGGCTCGCCTGCCTCCCCCGCCCCAACTGATGCTCCCGCGCCTTCCGACCAGCCCGCCGCTCCCGCTCCCGAGCAGCAGCAAATTTCGTTGTAAGGCAGGTCGCGGCGTCGTTCTTCAGTTCAAATCAATATAGGTTGTAAACACGATTGGGCACTTGCCTTTCTTGTCCACCTCCCAGATGAGGTGCGGCCTGGGCTGTTTTTCCTTGATTTGCTCGGAGTACCATCCCAGCTCTTCCCTGTTGACCATTCCGCAGGGACCTTTGACCTTCAAGTGGAAATACTGACCTGCCCCCGGTCCCGGATGCAAATGCAGAGCCACCTTTCCCACTGCATCTCCGAAAAGTTCATCCTTGATGACAAAGCGTCTTCCACATATGAATTGAATGGTACGTCGATGAGTCAGTCCCGAATAAGAAGGATTCTCCGTAACCAGTTTCTGCACCTTGCCGTCTGGCTGCCACAGGATCGTTCTGGAGTCTGTGACCTCTAAATCCTTATTATCAAGGGTCACCGTATTATGAAATGCCGTGCTGCGGAACAGATTGCGCCACGCCATGACCTGCTCGTCTCCGGCATAAATATATGAGCCGGAATCCGGGAACAGCCGATGCCCTTTGTACCAAAGTTCAAACGTGCCATTATCCGGCTGGCAGTGCCACTCTCCGGGAGGGCCGGCTTTGACGACCATCTGGACGGCGTCCATACTTCGGCTGCTTCGGAAAACAAAGAAACCGGAATCCTTGAAGGCAACACTCAAATGTCCGGGCAATGCCCCTTCACGGCCTTCAGTAGCCATATAGCGGATAAAGTCGTTGTCCGGGAAAAGCTCGCTCCAGCGTTTCCAGTCCGCGACAACTTCCTTCTTGCCCATGATGCGGGCATCGCTGAAACATGGATTTGTATAGTCCGGATAGCAAATCTCACCATAGAAGACCATCATTTTTTCCAGTTTGTCGGTGAAATCCTGCGGGAATTCTCCACGAAATCCGCACAAATCCGCCATTCGCAGGGCCTTGCAGAAAATATTGATGCAGGCCAGATGATAGTGAGGGTCCAGTTCCCACTGTCCCCCGTCTGGATACACCTGAGATCGGATTTCCCGGACGAGGATTTCCACACCGGTCTGCCGCCATTGGGCTGCATCTCGGAATTCAGGGAAAAAGGCCCCAGCGTAAAGCATCCTCTGCGCTTCAAAGAGAAGATGGTTCCCTTTCTTTGAGAAGTGGTGACTGAGATAGTCCACATGCCGGTGATAGTTCCCTAGGAAAGCCACTTGGAATTCAGGAGTGAATGCTTCCGCGTCAACAAAGAGTTGGAACTGAAAAATCTGGTCCTGAATACGGTGACTGACCTCCAGGGGGCGCCATGCAAAACGCATGTTTTCCTGCGCCTCACTGAGTCCCTTGTTATCGGTGATTTCAAACTCCTCCGCATCTAAATCGACCTGTGGATTCTTTGAAATCCAGTCAAGATACTGCCGCTTCCATTCAAGGGCGTATTTATCGTCTCCCGTTGTTCGGTAAGCTTTCCCCATTGGAGTAAACCATTTGTGGCGGTGTAACTGCCAGCGAAGTTCATTTTCAGGAAGCGGCCAATAGCGCCAGTTAATATCATCTCCATAGAAATAAACCTCATATCCATCGCTCACAAAAAACCTATGATCGAGCGCGTCATCGGCTATCTTCTTATCCCTGGCAGAAATGTTTATTCTTGCGGGATTGGGAATCTCCGGCGTACAGACGCCCGTCCTGCCCCTGTAATACTCAAGAAGAGCTTCAGCTGCATCCATGTAATCCTCCCGCTCGCGACATTCCCTTACCTTTTCCAGACCAGGCCGCTGTAAATCCAGCAAGTCGAACACTCCGTCAGCAAAGGCGGGGAAGCACATAAGCAAGGAAACGGACAGGGAGGAAAACAATTTTACCATGATGCCGAAAGATTATACATTTGACCATTCAGCGTGATGCATACGCTCTCCGAATTTGCGCTAAACTCCTCGGCAAATGAAGCGCTTGCGGTCACTGAAGAGGCCTCGGCGCATGGGACCAGCACCGTTATGAAACGAGGCGTGGCTGAAGCGGACGTTTTCTGGACATGAATCCGATAGAACTTCCTCAAATAACGTTCCCCTATCTGTTCGGAACAGTACGAAGTCCCCTCCTCGCTTTCGAATCCGCTCTCCGTATTGGAGAAGGTCTTCATGAACAGATTGTTGCCGTCGCTGAAAGTCGTATGGGCACCACAGGCGAAATGGGGATTGTCTTTGTCGACAACGACATTGTCCTTGCACAAATGCCAGCTGACATTCAGCGTCTTACCGGAACATGAGCCGTAGGCTGCATCTGCGATGACATAGAACCGTCCTGCCACCATCCATACCGTACGGCGGTGAGTGAGGTCACTGTAAGAAGCATTCTCGGCAACCACACAGTCCACGCCGTTTTGGGAATATGACGCCAACCACTTGCCTCGGCTCATACCCTCGGCGATATCCGCAAGTTCACGAGTAAGGGTGTTATGATTGCGGGCCGCCTGATGCTCTGCCCGGATGGCGTCCAAGCTTCCTCCGTTTCCATCACCATAGGTATAGGGTCCGGGCGCAGGCAGGAAATGCCTGCCCTTCACCCACAGGCCCACGGTTCCGTTGTCGCGGTGGGCATGCCACATATCCTTGGGATTGTCGTTGTTTTTGTAAACCAGCATCATGTCCTCCGCAGTCCAGCCGGAGCGGAACATGTAATATCCTGATGTTCTGTATTCAGTAAGGCTTTCCGAAGGTCTCGTCCCCTGAGTCCCTGCCGAGCCGAGCCATTTGAACTTCTCGTTGTCTGGATACAGGTCTGCATAAGCGTTCATCCAGCGGCGGACAACCCTTGCAGTCTGGGCCCGGGTATCGTTGAACCATTCCCACGTAGCGTCAGGATAGCAATAATCAGCGACAAACGTACAGGAAGGAAACAGTTTATCCAAATAATCGCTGCCCAGGACTTCCTGCCTGCCATTCAGTCGCGCCGCCCTGTAGATGCGCAGGAATTGCTCCACCTCAGAAGTATGGTAGCTGGCGTCCAGTTCAACAAGGCAGCCATCGTCAAGGAAGGCTGTGGGGAAATAATGGCTCACCGAGGCGGCCGCTTCGGGGAGCCAGACGGCAGCGTCCTTGAATTCCGGGAAAAGCAGTCCGGCCTGGCAGTGTCCCCTATACTGCGCGAAACGATGGTTGCTGTACTCCACGGGATATGGGATGGTACGGCTGTATTCTACGGTTTCATGGAAGGCCTTGAGGAAAGTGGTCAGCCAGTCAAAGTCAAAACCGTTCGCGCTGATGAAATACTCGAAGAGTTGGGTCTGATACTCTATGCGGGTGGCCATGGCAAGCTGGCTCCAGGATCGGTACCCATAACTCCTTTTGTAGGTATAGGGTCCGGTCGCCGGGCAGGGATAGTGTTCCAGCCAGTCGGAATACTGGGCTTTCCACGCGTTGAAATACTTTTCGTCGCCGGTATAGCGGAACATCTGGGCCATCGGCAGGAACCAGTAATGCCAGTGTTTCTGGTAATACTCCGTCCCGGCGCCAGGGGCCTCGAATTCCCAATTGATTCCCCCGTTGCCGTCGTCGAAACTGTAATAGGTATAAACCCCTCCGGTGTAACTTTCGTAGTAATTTCCGGCATGCACGGCGAAGCGATAGCCTCCTTCCGGGAGCGCGTCATCCGCCATTCTTTGCACATTCTGCGAAAGGGAAGTAACTGGCAAACTGACCTCGGGATTGACAACCTGCCTGCGGCTCTTGAAATAATCCAGTAAGGCATCCGCAGCCATTTTATAACGCCCTTCCTCGTAAAGCGTGCGCACAGATGACAACGGAGCATAGTCCAGATTCAGCAGCCTGAACAAAGTCTGGTCTACGGCCAAATCCTCCGCCGTAGGGGTGTAGCCGTCGCCTTCGACAAAAAGGGTTATCGCCGAAATCAAATGCTGCTGCGACTCCGCTTTTACCGTCAGTCCGGACAGGGTCGTCTTTCCGGCAGGAAGGGCCACATCAATAGCCCCGCCCTTGTATGCCATTGACTCTGAAACGTTAGCAGAAGCCAAATTGAACGAATATTTGTCTTTTCCATCTACCGTCAACGCAATGTCGGCTCCTATTTTGGAACACGACGCCGGATGAGTAAAAATCCTTGCCCCGGTGATATTCTTCCCGGCAATGAAAGGGAAAGTGAATGACGTTCCGTTGAGCAACATTCCACCTTTGATGCCGCTGCCCCCATCATCGGAGGAGCGATACTCCCGTATGGCAGTGGTCGTCCACTCAAGGGTATTTCCGTCGCTTGCGACGAGTTTTTTCGTGCCTCCGAGAGGCCTGGATGTAAAATCCTGGGTGACGGAAGCGCAGGAAGTGTGACCGGCTCCGCCGATATTGAAAGGTATGCGGTTCGACCGCTCCGGCAAAATCGCCACGGCTTCGTCCAGGGCCATGGTTGCGGTATAAGTCCTGTCCTGGGTGGAAAGACTGACGGTCAGGCTTTCTCCCGCAGCGATCGTGAGCGGGTTGACCATGAGCCACACCGGCCACTGCCCATTCAGCGCGGCAAGCCCGCTGCCATATTCGACAGAAACGGCATTGCCCATGGAGTTGGGGTCCACATTCGTGACGCCGGTCTGCTCATAGTCCGCATTCATCTGCACGTTATTAAGGCCGGTAAGGGAGGAGTTCTCTGACGGTTCCTGGGACAGACTCAGCGTCAGGGTATAGATTCTTGCCCCGTCAGGAAGTCCTTCTACCGCAAGGCAAAGCGGAGCGAATAGCCGCTTGAAGGCCTTGATTTCAGCCGTTTTTCCTTCAACGGTAAAAGGCTTGGCCGCCAGAAAGTCGCAAAGCGGATCGACGCTGTTTGCCTGAGGGAACTGCACCGGTCCCAGACGGATCACAGCGGACTTCCCCTGGCTGTCGAGGTTTACAAGATGCCTGGAATAGGGAATAATCCCGTACCATCGCGTGGCGCTTGCGGCCGTGGCGGGCATGGTAAAAGAATAAGCGCCTGGCGTGGAGGAGGGACTGGCCTTGATGTCGTCTTTTACCAGCCGGTCCGTCTCGTAAAAGAGAGTCAGCATCTCGGCCCCGCTGAGCTGAACGCCTTCTTCCAAAGCAGTTCCGCTTGGGCTTCCGTCTTTCCACGGGCCGTCATGCACCAGCAGGCTGATTTTCTCTCCGCCCCCGGACTCGGACCCCGCCGGGTCGTTTTTCACACAAGCCCACAGGGCGGACAGCCCAATCAGCAGTCCGCCCGCAAGCTTTGCCATGTGTTTGTGGATTACCAAGTTCTCCAGTATTTGGTGTCGTATGACGCGCCGGCTCCGTTGGTAACAACGGTCTTATTGACAGGGAAATAACCGTTCTCGTCATCCACGCTGTTGAACGGGCTTGTGCCTTTCACAAAGCTATTTAAGCTGGCGCTGACACCGGAGCTGATAAGAGCGGAACGTCCATAAGTCCAGACTTTTGTACTACTTCCACTGTTATTGAAGTAGTTATTGCTGACTGTAGATTCGGTTATCGGCGTTTCCAGCGCAGCGGGAATGTAAACCAGAACGGCATCTTTGTTGGCATCCAGTTCGGCCTCTCCAACACAGTAATTGAAGTTCAACTTGGCCATATTATCAATAGCGACAATACCGTTATTGAGGTTGCAAAGGTTGTAGAACGAGTTATACTCAATCTTAACGTCAAGATTCGGGGTTTTTATCCCAAAGGTGTTTCCGCTTCGCGGAGCAATTAAAGGATAGGTAGAATTGCTCTCCTTATATACAACGCTGTTTGTCAGCCATATCTTTGTAAGAGCTGCATTCTCATCCCCATCAGCCCAGCCTCCAGCGCTCCTGTAGGCATAAAGATACTTCCCTACCGTTATCACACTGTTATTAATGATAATCTCGCCGAAACTATGGCTCGAATTATTTTCACAGAAAACGAAATCACCGCTTGTCTCAAGGGTACAGTCCTCTACCGAGACATTCAGGGTCGTCGTCCGCTCCGTTACAAACAGATAACCGCTTGTGCTGATTTTAACGTTTTTGAAGTAAAGCTGCGTACCGGTCGCGCCAATGTTCCTGCTTGTCATATCAATATGAGGCTGGTGGTTGCGGTAACGGCCTATAATCACAACATTTGCTGCTTGGAGTTGCCCGGCAACCGAAATGACATCCGTCTCTTCATCGGCCGCGTCATAATCGAGGAAGAGGATACCGTTGGTGGTGTAGTCGGCGGCGAGAGGAGTGGCATTGACCATCTCATAGAGTTTCAGCAGACGGGCCTCGCCGTTCGTGGATTTATTGAATACCGCGCCGTTGATTGTGACATCCTGTCCGGCTTCATACTGGGCATAGTAGTCGTTCGGGTCGACGGAGGTATCCTCGAGGAAGAGCGTGATGGCGGAAATCAGGTTCTGCTGACTGGTAGGCGTGACCGTAACGCCGGCAAGGGAAGTCTTTCCGACAGGAAGGGAAATATCGAGCGCGCCGCCCTTGGAGCACATTCCGTTGTCCCCGTCATAATTGGCAAGATTGAAATTGTAAACATCCGTTCCGTCAACAGTCAAGGTAGAAGCGCTGGCGCCTCCGCCATAGCGGGAAGCGGGGTGGCAGAAGATACGCGCGCCGACGATGTCCTTTCCGGCAATAGTCGGGAAAGTGAATGTATTGTGGGCATACATGGCGCCGGCAATGCCGCTGTTGCCATCGCTGGCGGAAGAGAATGTCCGGGTAATGGAAGATACCCAAGAAAGGGAACTTCCGTCGCTGGCGGTGAGGGTCTGTGTCCCGGTAAGCGTCTGGGACGTGAAGTCCTGGGTAACGGATTCCCTGACGACATAACCATCGCCTTTGATATTGAACTTGAAGCGGTTGAGCTGTTCCGTGGTCAAGGTCTGGTCGCTGGGAAGCGTCACCGTACGGGTGTAGGTTTTGTCTGCGGTAGAGAGGCTGAGCGTCATGGTGCCGCCTGAGGCTATGGTCATGGGATTGACCATCAGCCATATCGGCCAACTGCCGTCTACGGCCGCAAGACCATTGGCGTACACTGCAGAAATGGCATTGCCGGCAGCATCGACGCCCATATCTCCATGGGTGCCGCTGTAAGTGTCATCCATCGACACAAAGCAAACGCCGGCCAGAGACGCCGATGAAGTGCGGGTCTGCGAAAGGCTGAGGGTTGCAGTATAAATCTTGTCTCCGCTTTCCAGGCCGCTGACGAGTACACAGAGCGGGGCAAAAAGGCGCTTGAAAGAGGAAATCTCTCCGCTGGCCGCGCCGGGGACTCCGCTTATATCAAAGGGACGGGCCACAAGATAGTCACTGTGGGGGTCAAAGGTATTGGCCCCCGGGAATTGTACCGGCCCTAGGCGCAGGTTGACGGAAGTTCTCTGGCTATTGAAGCCGTTGACCTGGGCGGAGTAAGGCATCAAGCCAAACCAGTGGGTGATACCGCTGGCCTCTTCCGGAATCGTGAAGGAGTACTGTCCCGGCGTTCCGGTAGGAGTCGCTTTGATATTGGCGTTGGCAAAGACCGGCTTTTCACTGCTAAAAGTACCGTCCTGGTAGTAGATGGAGAGCATTTCGTCTCCGATCAATCCGACACCGGTTCCGGGAGCATAGGCGGTTTTGGAGTCATCCGATGTCCACTCCGCATCGTTTACGGTCAGGAGAACCTCGGCTCCCTTGGACTCGGGAACGGAGTTCTCCACATTTTCAGTGAGTAGCGTCTTATTGCATGCAGCGAACAAGACGGTTGCAGCAAGCGCCGCATAAAAATTCATCTTTTTCATCTCTGGTCAGATTAAAGATCATACATGTCGACGAAATCGTCTTCGATTTGCGCGTTGTCCCAGTTACTGGCGGCAACACAGGTTATGGCACCCAGAATCATAATATCTGATTCTGGCGGCATGTAGCAAGAACGCTGTTCTTTTTTTGTTTTCATTAGGCTAATATTTTTTGAATGATTATTGTTACCATTTAGGATTCTGGTCAAATCCGCTCAAGTCAATGTCGCGCTGCGGGATGGGCAGAAGTTCGTTTTTCCCTTTGACAGTATACTGAGCGCCAATAAAATACTGCGGCGCTGATTCTTCCCATAACTGAGATGCGGCATAGGCATCCCTGATGCTTTCATAATAGATACCCCAGCGCACAAGATCCTGACGGCGGTGACCTTCAAAGGCAAGTTCATAAGAACGCTCGTCCCGTACTGCCTGCCGAAACTCTTCCAGACTCAGCCCGGCCGGAAGATCAGCGGTCGCGGAAGGCGTATCCTGATTCTCACCGAATCCGCGCCGGCGCACCCTGTTGACAACTTCAAGGGCATCAGCCGAAACACTCCCTTCAGATTCGCTGAGAGCCTCTGCATAAAGCAGCAGGACATCCGCATAACGGAGCACGTACCAGTTAACGTTGGAAAGATTGTTGTCGGCAATCTGGTTGCCGGCATCCACATAACGTTCAATATCCCATTTGGACGGGGTTAGCATCGAGGAAAAGTTTTTGCGCCATTCGGAACGCCAGCCGGAATAACCGGTGTCCATGGCCATTTCAAAGCTGATCGGTGTCTTCACTCCACCGATATTGGCCATGGCAATGGCCGTCTTTCCGTCAGCCTTGGTATATTTATAGTCCGCAAAGGAAAGAGCCCAGCGCCTGTCCCTGGCATGCTCCTTCCAGGTTGCGAGAAACATGGGATGGATCCTGTAAACAGCCTGGTTGTAATTGCCCCTGATTGATCCGATTGCGGCACTTACACCGTTCCACTTGCCGACGCGACCGCTGCTGGTGGAATTGGACTGCGGCGCATAGAAGCAGGCCTCAAGAAGGCTTTCTTCCGGAGCCCACACATTGTTCGCTGCATTCATCCACAATTTTTCATAGTCATCCAGCAGTCTGTGATGGCCGGAATTGACCACCTCTCCGGCTGCCGCAGCTGCAAGCGCCCATTTGGAATGGTCCCCAAGCGGATAGCCCGCCCATGTCGCGTACACTTTCGCGAGGAGTCCGAGGACCCCGCCCTTGGAGAGGCGGAAAGTGGTGTTTCCCCGCACTGTATCCTCGTCGTACCAGAGGAGGACAGCGGCTGCATATTTCAGATCCGACTCGATGTATTTGTATACCTCTACAGGATTAGCCTGCTTGAACTCCCCGGCTTTTTTATAGGACTCGGAAGTGCTCTTGACAAGCGGAACATGACCGAACCAGCGGACCAGTTCAAAATAATAGAGTCCGCGAAGAGCACGGGCTTCCGCCTCGTAATAACGGCAGCGTTCCTGATCCGCTTCGCTGAAGGAGTCCTTCCTGGCTTCCAGCTTCTCCAAAAAGTAGTTTGCCTTGTAGATGGCGCTGTACAATGCCGCCCAACTGGCCTGGACATAGGCATCGGTGCTGGTATAGGCGTTGCTCGCCTGCTCGCGAAAACCGACGAGCGTGCTGCCCTCGACCCTGGCTTCATCGGTTGGAAGAGTCAGGAGTACCGACAAGTTGAAACGGTATATGCCGTCGGTGCACATGGCCTGGTAGACACCCAGCAGGAGCGTTTCGGCCTCATCTGCGTTATTCAGATAGTTTTCGCTGTCAACGGAAGTATAGCTCTGCTCCTTGAGCGAGCAAGCCGTAAGGGCGATCAAAAACAATATGGCAATTTTTTTCATGGCACTCAAAATTTGATTTCCACCCCCGCAGTTATGACACAGGCTTTGGGATAGGAACCGAAATCAAAGGCCGGCATCAAAGTGCTGCTGCGCATATTGACTTCCGGATCAAATCCACTGTAACGGGTCAGGCAAAAAAGGTTCTGACCCGTAACATATACCCGCAGGTGGGAAATGAAGGCTTTGCGCGTAATCCGCTGCGGAAGGGTGTAGCCGATCGTCACGTTCTTGAGACGCAGGAACGAACCATCCTCGATAAAACGGGAGTTGACATCGTATGAAACATATCCGGTGGCCGAAGGAACCTTGTTGGAGGCATTCGTGGTGGTCCAGCGGTCGACAACCTCTCTCAAGAGGTTTACATTCTCCAGTTTGGACTGCGTATTCCACATGCGCTGGGCGTTGTAGACTTCGGCACCGACGCTGTATTGTAACATGAAGGAAATGTCAACCCCATAGAATGTGAAGGTGTTGGTAAGTCCGCCGAACCAGTCCGGCTGACCATTGCCGATAATCGTCCTGTCTTCGGGCGTGATTACCCCGTCCTGATTGATGTCCTTGTATTTGATGAAGCCGGGCGTTACCGGAACCCCGGCGTGCCCGCTGATATCTACAACCCCGTCTTTCAGCGTCAGCGTGCCATCAGGTCCAGTATTGAAATCTGACATCTGGTACACACCGTCGAAGACATAACCATACATCGATCCGATGGCGCCGCCCACCTGCGCTATGTAGTCGTAACTGCTAAAATTGGAGTTAAACCCGGAGCGGGCCAGCAGGTAATCAGAATCGTCGGCGAGCGAAAGCAGTTTGTTACGGATAAAAGAAATGTTGAAATCCGTTGTCCAACTGAAGTGACGCTTGTTGATATTGATGGTATTCAAAGTAATTTCTATACCCATATTGCGGATTTTACCAACATTCTGCCACTGAGATTCAAATCCGGTCACGAGCGGAAGGCTCTGGGCGAGCAACAGGTCTTTCGAGTCCTTCAGGAAAGCGTCAACGGTCAAAGAAAGCCGGTTTTTAAACATACTCAAATCCACGCCGACATTGGTCGTCATAGAGCCCTCCCATTTCAAATTCTTATTGGGCAACTGGCTGGGATAGAGCACAGTAACCTGTTTCCCATCCTGTCCGTAACGGGTGGAGGCAAGAAGGTCAAGTGAAAGATAACTGCTGATGCGGTCATTGCCCACGATACCCCATCCGGCACGAAGTTTCAAGTTGTCAATGGCGCGGGCTCCCCGCATCCAACTTTCATTGGAAAGGGTCCAAGCCGCCGCGAAAGAGGGGAAGAAGCCCCATTTGTTCTTCTCTGCGAAGACCGTGGATGCATCTGCACGTACGGTAGCTGTAATCATATAGCAATCCGCATAACTGTAGAAGGCCCTTCCGAAGAAAGAAAGTTTCCGACGGTCGCTTTTGCCGCTATTGACGGAACTGGGAGTTGCTCCCAGCCCGAGATTGTCAGTCCCGAAAGCATCGAGCGGAAAGTCGTACGCCTCGCCGTAGAGGAATTCCAACGATTCGTAGGTGGTCTCGTGGCCGATCATCGCATCCAGTTTGTGAACCTTTGCAAAGGTATTTTTGTAATTGAGCGTATTGGAATTGCTCCAGCGAATGCTTTTCTGCGTACGGGAATTTCCGTAGGGGCCGGAAGTGCGGTCGGCCTGGGAGCTGCCCTTTCCGTAGAAGACATCGTTGCGCCTGAAAGACTGGTTCCACGCAAAATTGCTCTTGAAAGTAAAATGCTTGAGGAAGACCACGGTCAGCCCCGCATTGGCAATCCACTGATCGATTGTGGACTTCTGCTGAACCGTTTCAGCATTGATCAGGGGGTTGAAATAGTTGGAATGCGCGAGTCCCAGCTGTTCGAAGATGGGGTCTACGGAATTATTGCGCAGCTCACTGTCAGAGACGAAAAGGCCTCCCGTAGGCCGGGACTGAAGAATGGCCGACAGCGTTCCACCACTTGTACCGATGCCGGTCTGGACGGTATTGGTATAATTGACGGCGCCGTTGAAACTGAGCCAGTCGAAGATTTTCTGAAAAAACTTTACCCGGGCGGAATTCTTCTTGAACGAACTGCCGACGAAGATGCCCTGGTTGTCATAATGTGAGTAGGAGGCCAGATAGGTGTTGGTCTTGCCGCCGCCGGAGATGCTCACGTCGTGATTCTGGGACCAGGTGGGACGAAAGAGTTCGTTTTGCCAGTCGATGCCTTTGACATTTTTATAGTCTTCGAGGGATTGGTAACGGTAAGGGTTGCCTTCCGGGTCGTTCCCTGTCTGAAAATAACGGGAAGCATAACGGGTAGGATTGAGTTCCAGCTGCAACTGAACGAACTCGTACGGGCTAAGAACCTCCATCTTGTCCGCAAGCATACTGTAACTGGCAGAGCCGTTGTAGGAAATCTGCGGACGCCCCTCGCGGCCGGATTTCGTCGTGACGAGCACGACACCGTTGGCCGCCCGGGATCCATAGATGGCTGATGCGGAGGCATCCTTGAGAATTTCGATGGACTTAATATCTTGATTCGCTAGGTAATCGATATTTTCCGTCTCGAAGCCATCCACGATATAGAGCGGAGCACTATCCCCGTTGACCGTACCGACTCCCCTGATTTTAATGTCATATCCGGCACCGGGAGTACCATCTGTCGACGTCACGTTCACACCGGCTACCTTGCCTCCCATGGCCTCGATCACAGTGCCGGACTTATAGTCGGCAATTTCCTTGGCACCGACAGACGAGACAGATCCGGTAAGGTCGCTGCGTTTCATCGTGCCATAACCGATAACCACAGCCTCTTCGAGTATTTTCTCGTCTTCAGCCATCGCAACATCCAATACACTTTTACCTTCGACGGCAACGTTGACGGTTTTGAATCCAATCGAGGTGAATACCAGCCGGTCTTTATCGGAAACCTGAATTACATAAGAGCCTTTTTCATCCGTGGTGGTGCCTTTGACAGTCCCGTCAACCTGCACGCCGACACCGATAAGCGGCTCGCCTGCAGAGTCGGTGACCGTTCCCTTGAGGGTCTTGTTCTGGGCAAATGCTGAAATGCTGAGCAGAAGCGCAGCTGCCAAGGCTGCCATTTGTTTTATCGATTTTCCGTTCATGGCCTTCTATTTATTATAACTGGGATCCAGCCAGATGATAATCGGATAACACTCGGAGCCGCCGGTATTGACAGGATCTGTGTTGTTGTAGTTGAACTGCATCTGGCCCGAAACAAATCCTGACGCATAGCCGTTCTCGTCAGAGAACTTGTCAGGATTGACCACGAGACTCAAGTCAGCGGGGTCGTTATAGCAGGCACAGTAAGGAAGCCATCCTTTCTCCCCATTGCGGTCAGCGTACCATGAAACCGGAGCGCATGACTGATTGTTGACAGCAAGATTCCTCGCGCTGTAATACTTGTTCCAAACACCGTACATAAACCTGTCTGTTCCGTCCTGGGCACGTCCGTCCATGTGTTCTGCAGGGCCGCCGACATTGTAGAAGAAGACATTTCTGCGATAGGACAGCGTGAAACCATTCACGGGCTGTCCGTCCTCCCTGGTGACTACGGGCGTGACCGAACGGCCTCCGGTACGGGGATTGACGCGGAAGGCAAAAGGCGTGTAAGTGATTTTGTAGCCCTTGATGAACCCGTCATGGGAAATGAACAACGGGAATTTCCTTGTCACAGCAGCCTCGGAATTGCCTCCGACCGTCACCGTAATGATTGACGCATGGGTGCGGGCAGAGCGGTCCGCCGTCTGGTCTCCCTTGTAAGTGAGCGTAAGTTCCCCAGTCGCAGCATCGATTGCAGCGCCTGTACTCATCTGCGAGTTGTCGGTACAGTTCTTGATGGTGAACTTGACCGGCTGTCCGGCAGGAATATCGCTTTCGAAGATGGGAACTTTGATTGTTCCGCTTGTCAGCCTGAATTGGTTGCCATACTCCTCGACGGGAGTCAGTCCCATATTGTTGCCCCACCTTACATAGGTGAAGCGATAAGGATTGGCCGTCACGTTCAGGGCAAAACTGGCAGTAACGGACGATTTTACATTGCTTGCCTTGACCTTGACATCATAGGCTCCGGGAACCAGTTCCACTCCGGCGGCGCAGGAAACGGTACCGGTAGAACTGTTGATTTGCAAGCCGTACAGCCCTTCTGGAAGACTGTCAAAAGCAAATTCCACGTCGTCTCCGTCACTCTGGAGTACAGGATGGCTGAATGCAAGCCCGGAAATAATCTCATCCATATCCGCGTAAGAGAGTATGGTGACAGGATGGATATAATCAATGACGCTGAAATTGAATACATTTTCGAAATCGTTACTTCCCCACTCGTTGGATACGGTTAGGCTTACCATATAATCCTCTCCGGCGCTTACAGCGTCTGTTGCCGGGAAAGATAGGACTCCGCTCGTCTCGTTGATGCTGATGCCTGGCTTATTGGAGGGAAGCACTTCCTTGATGGCGTAGCGCAGGCCACGGAGTGACCCTGTCAACTGAGGTTCGGGGGAAGTTGCAGCGTATCCGCGTTCTACCCGGGCGGAGGCGACGGGATATGACAGAGCAAGTGGGGCCGATGTGACATCCACAGTCAGAGCGTCGGCAAAAATCCCGGCGTCGTCATCCTTCCCCACAATATATGTCACCAATCGGAAATCAAATGAATAGGTCCCCGGGATAAAAGCCGCATTGCCGGGAACGACTGAAAACACTCCCTCCTGCGACAGGGAGAACCAGTCTTTGCACTCATTGACAAGCGCGCCGTTGCGCCTTATATTCTCTATGCTGAATTGCTTGATGACTACATGGTCGCTTCCGTCGCTTTCGATACGGGCTTTGGGCAATTCCGCCTCTCCGCCCAAGATATCGGACAAAGGGATGCTCATCCTGGAGGGCTCGACCTTGATGTGGTCGGGAAGCGGTTTCATAAGATGAATCTCGATGGCGTTTTCAAAAACATGCCTCTTTCCGGCCGAGGTGCAAGCGATGTCCACGGCATAGCGCCCTGTAGCCAGCGTTTCAGAATTGACAATCCGGAAAACTCCCGTCGCCGTGTCCATGGTGAAGCAGTCTGTTACGAACACCTGACCCTCAAAGCGCGCTCCGACTATCTCGAAGTCCGTGGGGGCATCACCGTGATACGAGGGTGTGAGGTTGACAACCGTGCCGGGGCTAATTCCGCTCACCCCGTTGTAGTAAAGCGCAAATGAAGTATCCGTGAGAGCATTATTGGCCGTACACGAAACCAGCGCAAGCAGAAGGATGTATCGGATGTATCTCATAGGGATCTGTACCTTTGAATCGCTTCAAGGAAATAATAGTCGGCGTAGCAAATTGCAACGTCAATTTCGCTGTTGAAAGGGGCTGCGCCGGTAGAATGCTTCAAGATGAAGTCTCCGTTAGTGCCCGGTGACGCCAGATATTGTTCTGAACAAAGCGAACGCAGGATATCTTCCGCATAGGAGCGGTATCCGGCCCCGAGCGAGGGTTCCACCATCCCTTGAAGTTCTAGGAGCGCCGATGCCGTAACAGCAGCAGCGGAGGCGTCCCTTGGAGCATCGGGTTTTCCGGGAGCGTCATAGTCCCAGTACGGTATTTTATCCTCCGGCATATCGGGAAGCCCGATAATCAGCCCGGCAATTTTATTGGCCTGCTCCAGATAGCGCCGCTCGCCGGTAAAACGGTAGCAGACAGTATAGCCGTACAAGCCCCATGCCTGTCCGCGAGCCCAACGCGAATCGTCCGAAAAACCTTGCCATGTGGTCTTGCTTTCAACAGTTCCGTCGTCATTGTAACTGACAACATGCCAGGAACTGTAGTCTTCACGGAAATGATTCTCCATCGTTCGGTCAGCATGACTCATGGCAATCTCACGAAGACGCTTCTCTCCAGTCCAGTCAGCAACTGTAAACAGCAACTCTAGATTCATCATATTGTCTATGATGACAGGATAATTCCACTTGCCGAAGTCCCAAGAGCGGATGAGTCCGATTGAGTCATTGAACCGCCCCGCAAGGCTATGAGCGGCCCCTATGACCGCCTCCTTGGCCATTGCATCACCGGTAACCGCATATTCCAGGGCGAAACTCGGCATGACCATAAAGCCCAGATCGTGCGTATGCTTCATGGCCGGGACGGCAGCCAGTTTGGCCGTATAGTGCCGGGCAAGGGAGTCCAAAACCTCATCACCTGTCATTTCCCTATCCAGCCAAAGACTCCCCGGGTAAAAGCCGCTGGTCCAGTCATCCATCGTCATTTCCAGATATTTTCCATCTCCGTAAGAGCGGGGGAACGTGTCCGAATCCCACCATGCCGCTGCAGCGGCCTTCAACTGGATGGTTGCGGTCTCGAGGGCTCCGGCAATATCCGGAGCTTCATTTTTTTGCGAGGTGCAGGCGAGCGCTCCGCACATCGCCAAACCTATTAATAAATAACGTCTCATTTTCTGGTAAAAGTATATGTTCCGGCATCGGCGCGCAGCCAAAGCGTTCCGTTGCCGGCTTCAATTCTTGCATTTTTCTGAACCGTTTTGCCATCCCGACTGACCGTCCACTTCCCCGGCTCCAAGTCAGTAACCAAAAGTTCGCATCCGCATGGGAGCATAAAACTGAAACTGTCTTTATGAGTGCCCGACTGCTTATGGAACAGCGCGCCATGCCCCGCCACAATGGCTCCTGATACATTCTCGCCATCGATTTCAAACACTTCCCTGAAAGAAGTGCATGTATTGTCAGCGACCTGCATCACATGCAGGAAACAGTCCTCTGCCGATTCCGAGCCAGGAGACACTTCCACCCGCCAGGCCCCTCTTTCTCCCGCCACGTCGGGACGGTGAGGCTGCGGATCGGCCGGGTAATTGACGCCGTCTACCATGAACTCCCTGCCGGGACCGCCGATTTTACCTACAACGCGTCCTTTAGGCAAAAGGCTCTCGCAACGCAGCATGCCGCTATCTCCGTTGGCCGTACGTCGTACACAGAAGCCAAGGTCGTCTAATTCCGGTTCCTCTATGCTATGGAAAAGCCATGTCTTTTTGAAAGACGGATTGGATGATTCAACATGGTCATAAACAATCATCGCCGCCGGAACAGTCTTATCCTTCAGATTGAAGAATACGAAAGAACGCCTCACATCCTTGACTTTCTTGCTGTAAGCCATGGTAATATCCCCTTTGAGGTAGCTGAAAACGGGCCGCTTCTCAGACGGGCCGAATGTATGGGCCAAGGTCTTTCCGACGGTATACTCGTCACTGATCAGGTCCTCGAATGTGCGGCACGTGTTCCACCCGGCTCCGTTCAAGCGCTGTCCTCCGTCATTGGCCGCCGTTTTCGTATGGTCTTCGCCTCCGTAATGCCAGCATTCGAACACTTCCTCCGGGTCATAAATCAGCAGCGAATTGTGCGCGATGGTGCGTTTCGTGTAATTCTTGTTGTTCGGGGAATTATATCCTCCTTGCATGCTCTGGTATATACCGGAATCTATGGCAAGCGGCCCTTTGTAGTAAATCTGGAAGGATCCTCCGTCCTGGTGCTGATGGTTGCCGAAAAACTGTTCGTTCACCTTCATTTCCGCGATAACGCTGTCGTCCCCCCAACCTGTGCGGGCTATCATCCAGCCGAAGGGGGAAGGACTGTAACTGGTCAGCGGAAGTCCTTCCGGCGAACGCCCTTGAAGCGAGAAATCTCGCCAGAGAAGGTTGAAAATAAGGCAGTGCGGCTCGACGGACGGCTTCAGTTCCCATTCTCCTGCAAGGTAGGGATCCTTGAAGTAGGATGAAGCCAGCATCATCGGTATGGGATATACGTCCTTATAAGAACGGTTGTGATTGACATCTCCTGCGGGAAGGACCATTCCGTCCGGTCTCCGACGGTAGATATAATCATACATGACATACTTCATGTCCGGCGTATAAAGATTCCTCGCGCCCATACGGTCCAGGATCCACATGGAGAGAAAATCACAGGTCAGTCGCACATTGCCATAATTGGTTCCCTGATGGTAATTCCGTCCCTTGTAAATATAATTCCGGATGGGAATGTATTCTTCTTCAAGCGTTTCCCTGACGTAATTGAACATGTCCGGGTATTCATCATAAACAGCAATGCCGGCAGAAAGCATGTCCCGGAGAATCATCCATTCAGAACCGTGCCCGGCCATGTATTCGTTCCTGAGAGGTGGATATCGACATTCCATCGTCCCGGCAATGCGGACAAATTCATCGCAGAATTCCTTTTTCTCATTTTGGGTAAGAAGCGGATAACACCAGTCATATACCAGACCGCCTACCATCAGCATAAGACCACTGGCGCGGGACATGTCGTGACGCGTTCCGTAGTGGGTGCGCTTGAGCGAATCCAGCATTCCCTCGATGGCCCGGCGCCCGGCCGTCCGATCATCGTAGACAAGATAATCGATCGCATCCAGCTGCGCCTGCGAGGTCAGCCCGCGCATACGCATATAATAGCGGTATCCGCTTTTGTCCTCTTTTGCCTCTTCCTCGGGAGTACGCGGGACGGCAGCCTTCTTCATCGCCCTGATTATTTTCTGGCCATCAGGACTTTCAATCCTGGCTTTCAAGCCGGGAATATCATCCTGCTGGAGATAAAGTCTGGGATGGTCTTTCGGCGGTTCAGGAATTTTGACAGGAGTCAAGGAAGGCTTGCTTTCTTCTTGCTGAAAGGAAGATGCCAACGAGTCAAAACTCGCAACAGAACAAAGAATGATTGCTCCGGCCAGGGCATACTTAAACGTTATAATTTTCATACGATTCATCACATTGCAAATATCGCACTTTATAGAAATACAATTATCAATTCGCGTTTGAAATAGTTTTGATTTCATGTATACGATTTTGAATTTTTCCAATTTTATACTATTTTTGTCCAAAAAACACAAACATCGCAGACCGTTGCTTCTTGCACTCTCGCTATTTATCGCAATTTCGAGCATTCCATCAGGCGCGGCATCCCCGACGACCTTCCGCCACATAGGGATTTCACAAGGTCTCTCGCAGAGCTCAGTCCTTTCTATCACACAGGATCGGCTGGGAAACTTATGGTTTGGCACACAAGATGGGCTTAATGTTTATAACGGCAGGGATGTCAAGATCTACAAAACAGATTTCACCAATCCTACATCCCTCTCCAACGGATTAGTCAGAGCCCTTTACACCGACACCTACGGCCAAATATGGGTAGGCACGGCTTCCGGTCTTTCCCGTTTTGACGCGCAAAAGGAATCTTTTGATAATTTCGGAGATCATTCTCACGGCAGCGTGAATCACATTTCCGCGTATGGCGACGGACTTGCACTCTCTACCGACCATGGGCTTCTACTGTTTCATATTGCCGAACAACGCTTTGAGCAAATTTCTCTCGGGACTGAAGCCGCTGTGCGCAGCACATATTCTACTGAGGGCATGCTTCTGATTGGGTCTGACGCCGGACTATTCCTTCTGCAATCTGGAGCCGTCAGCCCTGTTCCGGGTTTCAGCGAAAAAGACATACCTGCTATTGCCCCTGCCCAGGACGGCGGATGGTGGATCGGGACCTATGGAGACGGTCTGTATCGCACAGACTCACATTTTCATGTTGTTCGCCACTTTTCCGGCTTATCAACACTGCCGTCAGATTATGTCCGCATTCTGCATACTGACAAAAACGGCCGTCTGTGGGTGGGCACATATGATGGACTTGCGGTCTACGATGATCTTGAAGGAACTTTCAAAGTGTGCCGGCATGACAGTAATTCGTTTTCGCTCAGTCACGACAGCGTAAGGGCCATTTATTCAGACGCACAGAACGGGATTTGGATAGGCACATGGTTCGGCGGAGTGAATTATTGGAACAAACAGAATGAGCAGATACGGGAAATAACCCTTTCTCAAAAAGGAATCTATGGTTTTGTCAGCTGCTTGTGCCCTGACCCGTCGAGTTGCGACATCTGGGTGGGGACAAATGACGACGGACTTTTCATTTATTCTTCACAGGATGGGAGCATACATCATCCTGACATTCCGCTTGTAAGCGGAAACGTAAAATGCATAGTTCCAGGCAGCGACGACTGTCTCTACATTGGCATGCACATGGGCGGAATCATGAGGCTTGATCCCCGTCGTCTCCAGGTCCGCGGATTTGCCATCAATGAACATGCACCCATAAAGAACGGATGTTATTCCCTATTGGAAATGACTGACGGACAATGGATCGTGGGCTCACTGGAAGGGTTGTTTCTTTTCGACGTCAGAAGTGGAAAAATATCTTCCCATCCGGCAGTTACCCAAGTACCGGAATTAGGAAAAAGACTGATTACCGTTTTATTCAAGGACCGCAGTGAAAGACTATGGATTGGAACTGACGAAGGTTTTTACAGGCTTTCTCCCGACGGAAGCGTCCGCACGCAGGCAGAATTATTCCCGTCAGTAGGGGCAGCCGGTTTTCATGTAAATCAGATCATCCAGGATAGCGACGAAAGAATATGGATTGCTTCATCCAAAGGATTGGTAGAATATTCCGGAATAACCAAACCCCGCCTCTATACGCTGGAAGACGGACTTCCCGACAATAATGTGCGTTCAGTGCTCAGTGGAGATGGCTCTTTATGGTTTTGTTCTGGCAGGAAAATATGCCGTCTCAAACCGGAGACCAGGGCCGTGACGGTTGTCAACAGGCCGACTGAGAACGAATTTGTTGACGGCGCTGTTTGCGCCGCCTCTGACGGAGTGATTTATTTCGGAGGATTGGGCGGACTGACCCGCTTTGACCCTGACGACATGTATTCCAATCCCTATTCTCCCCTACCCTTCATTTCCGGAGCAGAGATCGACACGAGAAGCTCCGGAGAATTGAAACGCGACGAATCGGGAGCCTGCGTCTCAATAAGTGTATCATCCAATAAAGGTCCGCTTGTCATCCATTGGTCAGTCGTCAATCCGCTGTCCTTTGGCGAAGACATGTTTTACTATCGTTTGGATGGACTGGACGATAAATGGCACAGAACCGCAAACTATCAGGAAACATTCACGAACCTGCCCCCGGGAAATTACACGCTGCTGCTCCGCAGCGAGAATAACGATGGAGTTATATGCGACGGGAATGTATCCATGGCCATCCGTGTACTTCCGCGCTGGTGGCAGAGTTGGTTGTTTCGCGCCCTGCTGATTATTATGTCCGTCGCCGCCTTGGCATTTATTGCGAACCTCGTTGTCGCCCTGTTGCGCGCCAAGATAGAAATTCACACGCAAAAAACGGAAATACGACTTCTGGAAGAGAACCTCGACAAAACCAGAAGCCTGCTTTCCGGACATTCCCCGAATGTTTCAAACGGAGAAGTTTCAGCAGACGAAGAGTTTCTCCACCGGGCGAGGCAGGTGGTAGAGAACAATATTGATAATGAAGCCTTCTCTTCAGACGAGTTTGCCCGCCAAATGTACATGAGCCGTTCCAAACTATACACCCGGATACAGGAAACCACCGGAGGTACCGTGGCTGATTTTATACGGAAAATCCGCTTTGACAAAGCGTCGTCCCTCCTTCTTGAAGGCCGCTATACCGTTTCAGAAATCAGTACCATGGTCGGTTTTTCATCACCTGCGTACTTCGCAACGAGTTTTAAAAAACATACAGGTTGCCCGCCCAAAGAGTTCGGAAAGTCAAATGCGCTTTAAAACATCCCGCATTTTATCCATATCGGGTTTAATGTGGGCATAGAATAATTGATAGCCCTCGCAAAGCGTCTGGCGATATCTGGGGCACCCTCCGTTACAGGCAAACAAAAACTGGCAACTGAAACACTTCCGGGGCAAGCTTACGCGTTTATTCTGGCCAAAACTATACTGCTGAATAGAATCCATCATTGACACGAGGCTCTGCGAGGAGATATTTCCAAGAAAAAATGCCGGTTTGACAAAATGGTCACAAGAATAGACATCTCCGTTGAACTCAACCACAGGGTTTGTGCCACAACTGGGAGAAAAAACGCAAGAACCTGGTTGAGAACCGCACCAGGCCGCTAAAGCACAATCGATTGCATCCACATAATAACGTCCTACGTCACCATCATTTTTCCAGCAGTCGAACACATGACATAGAAAGCGGCCATATTCAACGGGGGATACGGATTCGGGCGTTCCATCCGCGACGGGAATCAACTGAATATACTTACATCCCACAGATTTAAGAAAACGATAAACCCGTTCTCCATTTCCCTCAGATGCTTTGTTGACAGTAGTGAGCACATTGAATTCAACCCCGTGATCACGGAGCAACTGCAACCCTGTCATCACGCGGTTAAAACTGGGACGCGCACCGACATCAAGCCTGAATCTGTCATGAATTTCAGGAGGGCCGTCAAGGGAGATTCCAACCCAAAAGTTCTCCTTCGCAAAGAAATCGCACCACTGCGCATTCAGCAGGGTTCCATTGGTTTGCAGTACATTATTGACAATCTTTCCATCAGCATATTTTTGCTGCAGTTCGACAGCCGCCCGATAAAAATGCATTCCGCATAGAAGTGGTTCTCCGCCGTGCCAGTAAAAGAAAACCTCTGGAGCTTCATTTCCCTGAATGAACTGCTTTACTACTTCTTCCAGGATAGCCTTGTCCATCCTGGCATTAACGCCAGGATATAGTTTTGACTTATCAAGATAATAGCAGTACCTGCACCGGAGATTGCAGGAGGCTCCGTTGGGCTTGACAAGCAGATTAAAGGCTCTCATCGGCTATTTAACGCCGATCTTTTCCTTCCACGAAGACAGATACCGGCGATGCTGGGCAAGCACCTCCTGATATTCAGATAAAGAGGAGAGATTATGCTGCTCTCCACGGTCTGACTCGATATGGAACAGTTGTTCCCTAAAAGGTCCCTTGTCGTAGACAACATATTTATACTCCTTCGTCCGCAACATCCATCCTCTGGTCGTTCCTCTGTCAAAAGCAGTCTCTGTAACGACATATTCCTGTCCATCTGAATCCTGTTCAATCACAGGACGAATAGACTGCCCCTGTCCGGCCTGATGTCCGAGCGCCCAGTCACAAATGCTGGCAAACAAGTCTACGCCATTGGATACCAATTGATTACGCTTGCCAGGTTTGATGCCCGGGACACTGACCGAGAGCGGAATATTCACAATTTCCTCATAAAGGGCCGATTTCTGGTTCCATCGATGCGCCCCAATGCCATCACCATGGTCACTGGTAAAGATAACGATCGTATTCTGCCATGCATCAGTCCGGTCCAGTTCATCTACAATCTTTCCAATTTCCGCATCGACCTTCTCAACCAGCCTTGCATATGCCCAACGGTAACGCCTCCACTGCATCTCGTCATATCGGACAGTCGGATACAAGGAATAATTCTGCTGCTTTTCCATTGTCAGCACATCCGCATCATCGGCATTGGGCTCGAAGTTCTCGGGAAGAGGCGGAAACGCGCTGGTGTCAGCGGGAGGAAGATTCCCTTCAGGAAGATCTTGTTCGCGAGCAAACTCGCAGATATTGTGCGGATTATTAAACGAAGCAACCATAAAAAACGGGGCTTTTCGTTTTTTACGAAGTTCTTTCACTACCGCCTCGGCAAGTCCCTCATCCTTAAACCCATATATACAACGAAATCCGTAACGTCCGTCTTCAGGCATAGAAAGTTCATGGGCATGCCATTTCCCTGCATAAAGGCAGTCATAACCGGCTTCAGAAAGAAGATTACCGAGCGTACGTCTCGAAAGCGAGTCCGGAAGCGGTGTGCCGTTTCTGATAAGCCCGGCTTTGTCGGGGAAGGCCCCCGTAAAAAGCGCGCTTCTCGACGGGCCGCTGAGCGGAGACGTGCAATAAGCGTTTTCAAAACGAACCCCATGTCTTGCCAGACGATCCATCGCCGGCGTGTCAACCCATTGTGCCCCACTACAACTCAAGGCTTGTCCGCTTTGCTGATCAGTCATTATCAGCAAGATATTCGGCTGCTTGGCAGCCAAGGATTCAGATGTCAGGGTCAAGCCAATAGCACCGAAAACACCTAAGTATTTCAATTTTGAAGAATTCATATCGCATTAATACATGTTCATTTCGTTCAAATGTAGTTCTTTTTCATCAAACAACCAATAAAAATTGACCTTTATAAGCACAAATTAATCCGCCACGAAGACGCAAAAACCATCGCTCATGGCGGAATAATTTTTCAAAAAAACTTGACGGAGCCAAGCGTTTTTCGCGAAAAAAGCACCCCAGCGTTAGCTGAAGTGCTTTTTGAGCGGAAAACGAGACTCGAACTCGCGACCCCGACCTTGGCAAGGTCGTGCTCTACCAACTGAGCTATTTCCGCGATTTTAGAATAATCGCGCTAAATTCGGCGACGCCTCGGGATAGAAAAATTCTCTCTACTCGGCTTGCACAAATTTTCCGCAGACTTCTAATGAACTTTGCTTTCTTGGGGAAAGCGGATGCAAAGGTACGAAGTTTTTTTTGATTTGCAAATTTTATTGAAAAATTTTTCAAGCAGAGGTTGGAAGATGGGAAAAATAGCGTATCTTTGCATTAACAATTTTTAACAATTCAAAATTATGAAAAAGAGATTCAGATGTATGGTCTGCGGATATGTGTACGAAGGTGAGAATCCTCCCGCAGAATGCCCCCAGTGCCACGTTCCCGGCAGCAAATTCGCGGAAATCAAAAGCGAAGGACTCGCTTGGGCTTGCGAACACAAACTCGGTGACGGTCAGGTCGAGGATGCCGAAGTGCTCCAGGGACTCAAAGATCATTTCAACGGAGAATGCAGTGAAGTCGGTATGTATCTGGCGATGAGCCGTCAGGCCGACCGCGAGGGCTATCCCGAGATTGCCGAAGCCTTCAAGCGCTACGCGTGGGAAGAGGCCGAGCACGCCAGCAAATTCGCGGAACTCCTCGGTGAGATTGTCTGGGATACCAAGACCAACCTCAAGAAACGGATGGAAGCGGAATGCGGGGCCTGCGAAGGCAAATTGGAAATCGCCAAACGCGCCAAACAACTCGGCTACGACGCCGTCCACGACACCGTCCACGAGATGGCCAAAGACGAAGCCCGCCACGGCGCCGGCTTCCAAGGCCTCTACAAACGTTTCTTCGAGAAATAATCAAAAAGCCGGTCGCGAGCCGGCTTTTTTGTAACATAAGGGAAAGCAGCAAGCGAATCTCACGCCTTCCCCTTCACGAACAGAATGGCCATCAGCGGCAACGCCAAGATGGCCATTGTCGCGCTTACGGGCAGGTAGATGCCGAAATTGACATAGTTGACGGCGTTGCTAATATTAAATTAGATGAAATGGCTAAATTCGACCAACAATCTTACATGGACGTTACCTTTGCAAGATTCAGAATTGCTAAAGACATCTGGGACAACATCGAAGAAATTACCAAAGTTAATTTCGTAGATGAATTCGAAAAAAGAGAAGAAT
>CACZWF010000008.1:2681-46883 GCA_902784785.1 uncultured Bacteroidia bacterium | reverse complement strand
CACAGATCTTGCCCCTTTGGGTCTGCTCATTGCTGCTTCTCTTCGCTTGCAATGGCAAGATGGACCAGGATCAGGCCGATTCTATCCCCCGTACGATCTCAGTAGAGAAGGTCATCATTGAACAGGGCGACTGTGTGATGGTCGTCGGCGAGAGTATACAATTAACCGCAACAGTGTTCCCGGAGAATGCTTCAGACAAGTCCGTTGATTGGAGTTCGACGAATGAAGATGTCGTGGTAATTTCCCGAAGCGGCAAGGCAACGGCCCTGATGGAGGGGGAGGCGAGAATCGTCGCCACGGCAGGTGATGAAACAGTCTCCATTGCCATTACTATCATTTTCAATCCTTCTGTAACCTTGGATGCGGAATATGTTTCTTTCGGCAAAGAACTGCTCAAGGGACAGGCGTTTTTTACGCAATCGGACAGGTCCGTCAAATATGGGTTTGTCTATGCCACGACACTGGCTCTATTGAGCTCCGATCCCGCCGTTGTGTATGCCGAAAACATTGATTCCGATTCGAATTATAGTTGTGTCGTGGAGAGATTATCCCCTAATACAATCTATTACTACCGAAGTTTTGTATCCAAGAATGATAAGAACTATTATGGCGTAATCAAATCATTCAAGACGACAACGCCTGTGGCTTCCATTACATTGAGCAAGACAGAACTCGTTGTGAATGAAGGTGAAACGGAAATTTTGACGGCGGAGATTGCCCCCGAAGAGGTTTTTGACAAGACCCTCACCTGGGCATCAGACCATGAAGATATTGCTTATGTAAATCAAGAAGGCAAGGTAATGGCGATGTCGAAAGGGCAGGCGACAATAACGGTCTCGGCCAATGACGGCAGCGGCACGAAGGCGACCTGCTCCGTTAGGGTCATCCGGCCGGTGACCTCCATCACTTTGGATAAGATCTCCATTTCCATCTACAACGGTAATACCGCAACGCTCACTGCGACGGTGAATCCTTCAAACGCCAGCTATACCGATGTGAACTGGTTCAGTTCCAACACCTCTGTCGCCACGGTGTCCTCTTCCGGCGTAGTGACGGGTGTCGCAAAGGGGACTGCGACGATAACCGCGACAGCCAAGGACGGCAGCGGCAAGAGTGCGACTTGTTCGGTGGAAGTGAGACAATATGTGACGGGCATAACTTTGAATAACACTTCGATCGTGCTTGAGAAAGGACTGACGAAGACTCTGACAGCTACCGTAACGCCAAGCGACGCCAATGACAAATCTTTGACTTGGTCCAGTTCGAACACCGCTGTTGCGACGGTCTCTTCTTCGGGGGTTGTGACTGGCGTTGCAAAGGGAACGACGACGATAACCGCAACAGCCAAAGACGGCAGCGGTAAAAAGGCGACTTGTTCGGTCTTCGTTCTTCCCACTGATTTGTCCTCCTCTAAGTCAGCAAACTGTTACATTGTTTCTTCTGCTGGAGGATATAAGTTCAAAACCGTGAAGGGAAATTCCTCCACTTCAGTTGGAAGTGTATCTAAGGCCGAGGTTTTATGGGAGAGTTTCGGCACCTCGACAGCTCCTTCAAAAGGTGATATTATCAGCACCGTATCCTATTCAGACAATTATATTACTTTCGCAACCCCTCTCACTTTGAAAAATGGCAATGCTGTCATCGCGGCTAAGGATGCCAGTGGCAATATCCTTTGGTCCTGGCACATCTGGGTGTGCAGCGGCTACAATCCCGCCAGTTCTGCCCAGACTTACTATAACAGTGCCGGTGTAATGATGGACCGCAACCTCGGTGCTACTTCAGCCACGCCTGGCGATGTGGGGTCGCTTGGATTGCTGTATCAGTGGGGGAGGAAAGATCCGTTCCTCGGCAGCAGCAGTATCTCGTCTAACACCAGAGCAAAGTCCACAATCTCCTGGCCTTCCGCGGTGTCTTCCAACTCCATCACTGGCACCATCGACTATACCATCATGCATCCTACTACGATGATTCATTTTAATGCTAAAAATTACGACTGGTGCTTTACGGGAAATTCTTCAAATGATAACACAAGGTGGCAGACAAACAAGACAATTTACGACCCCTGCCCTCCCGGCTGGAAAGTTCCTGCGGGAGGAAGCAGTGGCGTTTGGTCTAAAGCCTTGGGAAGCAGCATCTCCTTCTCTTACAATTACACCAAAAAGGGTATGAACTTCTCAGGCAAGTTCGGCAGTGCCTCCATGATTTGGTATCCTTTTTCGGGAGAGTGGTTTTACGGCGATTCTTTCCACTATAGTGGCGAGTGCGGCTACTACTGGTCTTGTACGACTACGGAAAATTCTGCAGATCTTTTAGCTCTCACCAGTTGGCCTCATCTCGAGGAAAATGTCTATCCTATGAGCAAGGGCTCGCGCGAGAGAGGTGCCTCTGTCCGTTGTCTCCAAGAATAATGCTTTGACGCCTTTGCGGCCTATGTCCGCGCCCTGCCAAGGTGCGGAGGCCGAAAAGGGGGCAAAGCATTATGAAGAGAGAACAGCTCAAAAATAAACATTTTAGAGTAAATATGATACGAGATTTTAACTGGAAAAGATTCAAGGAGCAGCTGGTGCTGGTCTTTAACGACGAACTCAAATCACGCCCTTTAAAGTGGTACAATTACCTGAACATTATTATCATCGCTGTCATTCTGCTGAGTACTGTATCCGTATTTCTGACTACCTTCGACATCTCTCCGATGGTGGACAAGATAAATCATTTGGTCGACTGGTTCGTACTGATTTTCTTTACGGTTGAAGTTTCACTGCGCATTTGGGCGGCCGATCAGATAGACACCGCCAAGTATGGGGGCTTCAAAGGAAGAATCCACTATTGCCTGACATTCTATGGACTCATCGACTTTGTGGCGACCTATCCGCTGTGGCTCGGAGTATTCCTCCCTTCCTTATTTGCAGGCGGGAAACTCCTGCTGGTGTTAAGGGTGCTAAGGGTGGTTCGCCTCTTCGGGGTGTTTCGCTATATGAAGGCCTTCCATTTTTTGGGCATGGCCCTTTGGAGCAAGAAACGGGAGATGCTGATTTCAATGGTTTTCATCACCGTCATCACTGTTGTCTTGTCTTTCATCCTCTATCTGGTGGAGCACGATTCCAATCCAGAGATGATCGGCAATGGCTGGAAGTCCATTGTCTGGGCTTTTGCTAAGTACATAAACGATCCGGGCATGATTGCCGATATGCCGATTATGACCACGGCGGGACATATCGTCGCATTTCTGGTTGGCATAATGGGCGTTGCCTTTTTTGTCGTTCCCATCGGTCTGTTGACCAACGGCTTGTCGGAGATTATCGCAAAGGAGAAAGAAATGGAGAAAACGGAGGAGAACATTGCCAAACTTGATAAGGCCTTCGCCCGGATTCTGCCAAAGGATATGAAATACCGTACGGTGCCGGCATTCTGCTCCATCGCCACCATACAGGCAAAGAAGGATATGGACCAGAAGGACATCATCGATGCCGTAAGAGCTTGCAAGCATTTTCGCCTGCGCAATCTGGCCGGAAGCATGTCGATCGACGACCAGACCGACCGGCTTGTGGTGGAGAGTTTTCCCCTTAACCAGCCTTATGGTTGCTTGGTAAAGAGGAAATCTACCGTTACCATCGTGGCACCGAGAGCCGTCTCCCAGGCTGGTACGGGAAATTTCGCATGGCATCTGGCGCTGTTCGGTGGCTTCAACTACATCAGCCGCGAGGTGGAATTGAATCCCGATGTTCCCTTCGACTATTACAATAATATCGACAATCCCGATAACCGGAAAACAGATTCGAACTTTGGCGTTTTTCTAGATGATTTGAAAGGCCTGAATTCCAAGTGGGTGATCATCATCCTGGCGACGAAAATGGAACCGGACATGTCCTGTCATTTTCTCTATGGAGCACGGAAGGGAGACGCCTCTTATGATGACCCGACTATAACCATCAAGGATGTAGATACTTTTGATGCCGTTTCGCACGCTTTAGCCGAATGTTGGAAGAAACACAAAGTCAGCAGTACTTGGTCCGCCTTCTCAAGATGCAAGAACTATATGGGGAAGCAGATTGGAGACACCAATGCCTTTACAATCCGTGTGTCCTACAATATACTTCTAAGGTATCCCCAGAAGATGTCTCTGGCATTGGACACGGCCAAGGTGCTCAAAGCCCAATTGGCCGCGGAACATCCGTTTAAGGAAGATCCCACTTGGAAAGACCCCGGATATGGCTATCATGGATTTGATGGGCAATAAAAAATGTTGGCTCCTGTCCTTTGGGGTATATTGGACCGTAAAGTGAAAATAATTGTTACTGGCTTGTGTTTTGCGCGTTTTTTCAATTATTTTTCTCATATCAAAAATTTTTTCTATCTTTGCAGCCCTTACCAACGGCTGTTTGGAGCTCGTTCAAGTCCTTATAGTAGATAAGGCGCTCGCAGTCAAAACTTTAATAGTTTTTTAAAATGTACGCTATCGTAGAAATCGGCGGCCAGCAGTTTAAGGTGGAAGCTGGCAAACAGATCTTCGTGAACCGTCTCCCGGATGCGAAGGACGCCACAGTCGAATTTTCTTCCGTCCTGCTCGTGGACAACGACGGGAAGGTGAAAGTCGGATCACCTTACGTGAAAGGCGCGGTTGTCAAGGCCACGGTCTTGGATGACACTTGCAAAGCAGACAAAGTGCTTGTTTTCAAGAAAACCCGTCGCAAAGGTTACAAGAAACTGAACGGTCATCGTCAGTATCTGACGAAACTTCAGATTGTAGAAATCGCTTAATTTAGGAGAAACAGTTATGGCACATAAAAAAGGTGTTGGTAGTTCTAAGAACGGCCGTGAATCAGAAAGCAAGCGATTGGGACTGAAGAAGTTCGGATCGGAAAAAGTCAAAGCCGGAAACATCATCGTCCGTCAGCGCGGTACGGTGCACAATCCGGGCCTCAATGTGGGTATGGGACGGGATCACACCCTCTACGCTCTCATTGACGGTGTTGTCAAATTTACCAAGAAAGCCGAAGGCAAATCATACGTCTCAGTCCTCCCTTTCGAGAACTAAGACAAGCCTGAACGGTTGATTCGTTAAGAAGGATTGGAGCCGCCGCGAAGGTAGTCTGCTTCAATCCTCTTTTTATTTTTCAAAACTATGCTCACACTCAAACTTCTTCGGGAAAATCCCGAGTTCGTGATCAAGAAACTTGCCGTCAAGCATTTTGACGCGCGGGAAATCGTAGAAAACATCAACAAGCGGGACGAAGACCGCCGTCGCATCCAGCAGCAACTTGACAGCTGCCTCTCCGAGCAGAAGAAAGCCGCCGCACTCATCGGCGGTTATATGAAAGCCGGCGACAAAGCCGCCGCCGAAGCCGCCAAAGCCGAAGTGGCGAAACTCAAAGAGGAGTCCGCCCGCCTGCAGGCTGAAGCCGATGCCAATATGCAGGAGCTGAACGCCCAGCTCGTGCTGCTGCCCAACCTTCCTTGCGACCTGGTTCCCGAAGGCCGTACCGCCGAAGACAACGTGGTCGTCAAGATGGGCAATGCCATTCCCGACCTCGGTCCCGACGCCCTTCCCCATTGGGAACTGGCCAAGAAACTCGACATCATCGACTTTGACCTCGGTGTCAAAATCACCGGTGCCGGTTTCCCGGTATATAAAGGCAAAGGCGCCAAACTCCAGCGCGCCCTCATCAACTTCTTCCTGGACAACAATACGGAAGCGGGTTACCTCGAAGTGGAGCCGCCCGTAATGGTCAACGAGGCCTCCGGTTTCGGTACCGGCCAGTTGCCCGACAAAGAAGGCCAGATGTACCACGCCAACCTCGATAATTTCTATATGGTTCCGACCGCTGAAGTGCCTGTGACCAATATTTTCCGCGATGAGATTCTCGCGGAGAAGGACCTTCCCCAAAAGATGACGGCCTACACGCCTTGCTTCCGTCGCGAAGCGGGTTCCTACGGCAAGGACGTGCGTGGACTCAACCGTCTCCATCAGTTCGACAAAGTGGAGATTGTCCGTGTGGAGAAGCCCGAAAATTCCTATGCGGCCCTCGATGATATGGTGGCGCACGTGGAAAGCCTGGTCAACAAGCTGGGACTTCCGTACCGCATCCTGCGTCTGTGCGGCGGAGATATGAGCTTCACTTCCGCCATCACCTACGACTTCGAACTTTACAGTGCGGCACAGGGGAGATGGCTGGAGATTTCTTCCGTTTCCAACTTTGAAAGTTATCAGGCCAACCGCCTTCACCTGCGTTACAAAGACGCCGACGGAAAGATTCAGCTCTGCCACACCCTGAACGGCAGTTCGCTGGCCCTTCCCCGCGTGGTGGCCACCTTGTTGGAAAACTGCCAGAAAGACGGACACGTCATCATCCCCGAAGCCCTCAGGCCTTACACCGGCTTCGATGCAATCTAAGCAAGTCATTTTAGGAATCGACCCCGGAACCCAGCTGCTGGGTTACGGGGTTATTTCCGTAGATGACAAGGGCCCTCACTATCTGACGATGGGGGTTTTCGATTTGCGCAAAATCAAGGAACCTTTCGAGAAACTCGCCAATATCCATGCTGGCGTCCAGGAGTTGATAGAGACCTGGCATCCGACGGCGATGGCCGTCGAGTCACCTTTTTACGGAAAGAATGTACAGGTGGTGCTCAAACTCGGCCGGGCCCAGGGCGCGGCCATCATCGCGGCGACGCAAGTGGGCGTCCCGGTGACCGAATATGCCCCGAGGAAGGCGAAAATCGCCATTTGTGGCAATGGTGCTGCCAGCAAGGACCAGGTGAGTACGATGATACAAAAGACGCTCAAGGTGGAACTGAATCCGGATCATCTCGATGCTACGGATGCTTTGGCCATCGCGCTTTGCCATTATTACGAGCAGAACGCCCTGCCGGTCAGCAGTGCGAAAAAGAAAAGTTCCAAGAAGTCCAATTCCTGGGCTGATTTTTTGAAAGACCATCCGGAGCGCGCAGAAAAATAAACGGATAGACTGTTTTTTCAAAACAGTTTTTTAACTTTGCCCGGTTTCTCGCATCCAAAAATGGATAAATGAACGTTACGCTATGAAGAAGATTCTTCTCCTCATTCTGTTGTTGTGCCCGACGGCCTTGTTGGCCCAATCCTATAGTGTTGAACTTTCCCTGGAAGGGGAGTCTGACCAGCAGCCGGTCCAGTTCGCGACCGTTTCCCTGATTCCCCAGGGACAGACCAAGGCGGCCAAATATATTCTCTCGGACGACAAAGGCTACGCGAAACTCGAAAAAGTGCGCAAGGGAAATTATACCGTGAAGGCGGAATTGCTGGGTTACAAGCCCCTCGTTAAAGAAATCAAGGTGGACGGGGATGTCCGCTTGGGCAAATTGCTGATGGCGACGGATTCCCAGACCTTGGATGCGGCCCGCGTTTCGGAGGTGGGAAACCCCATTATCATCAAGAAAGACACCATCGAGTACAACGCGGCCTCTTTCCGTACGACCGACAACGATATGCTGGAGAACCTCTTGAAAAAGCTTCCGGGCGTGGAAGTGGCTTCGGACGGAACGATTACCGCCAACGGACAGACCATCAACAAAATCACCATAGACGGAAAAACCTTTTTCCTGGATGACCCGCAGCTCGCGTCCAAAAATATCCCCGCCAAAATCGTGGAAAAGGTGAAGGTGGTCGAGAAGAAATCCGACCAGGCCCTCTTTACGGGCATCGACGACGGCGAAGAAGAGACGGTCATTGACCTTTCGCTGAAAAGGGGAATGATGAACGGCTGGTTCGGCAATGTGTCTGCCGGCGGCGGCCACGACTTCCAGGTCATCGGCAGCATGAACGAGCCGGTGCGTTGGCAAGGTGCCGCGATGGTGGGCAACTTCACCGACAAGAGCCAGATTAGCATCATTGTCAACGGCAACAACACCAACAACCGCGGTTTCAACGACATGGCCGGGTCGATGATGCGGAGCATGCGGGGAGACAGGGGAATGGGCGGCGGCTCCGGCTTCGGGGGCAGCAACGGCGTTTCCACCTCCTGGCTGGGCGGTGTCAACGGGGCCTGGAACCTGCTGGACGGTAATATGGACCTCGGCGGCAACTACCTCTACAATGGCAACAATACCGTCGTGACCGAACAGAGCCAGAAGACGACCTATCTCGACAACGGGGAGACGATGGTGTATAAGAACGGAGGCCCCTACAACCTGTTGGGTAAAGATGTCGGCAACGGCGGATATGGTCTGAACAACACCTTTACGCAGGGGCACCGCTTCGGAGTGAAGTTGGATTGGAAAATAACCGAAAACACCTCCATCCTCTTCGAACCGCAGTTCAATTTCGGCGACGGCAAGTTCAATGAGTATTCCATCGACAGCACCTGGCGCTCGAATGCGCTGAAAAATGCGGGCTTCACTTCGACGGATGGAAAGAATAGCAACTGGACCGCCAGCGGCCGCTTGCTTTATCGACAGAAACTGGGGATTCCGGGCCGTACCTTCTCCGCCAATATCCGCTATAACTTTTCTGGGAATAATATTGACGGCTTCAACCGTTCCTTGAGCCAGGATATCACGTCGGGCACCAATAAATTGACGGACCAGTGGTATGACGGGAAAAGCAATTCTTCCTTGGTCAGCACGCGGGTGGTCTATACCGAACCGCTGGTCGAAAACCTCTATTTGGAATTGAACGGAATGTATCAGTGGAGCAAGAGCAACAACGAACGGAGTACGTGGGACCTCCATGGCACCGGTACGACGCTGGCAGACTTGATTGCTTCCGAAAACTTCGCCGCGAAAACCCCGAATGAGACTTACTCGCGTAACATCACCAACGAGTATCACAATTTCGCGGCGGGAATGAACCTCCAGTATCAGTTGAAAAAATTACGCCTGCAGGTCGGAGCGGCCTACCGTCCCACGATTACCGACAATATGACCAACGGTAAGAATTATCACAGCGTGGTGCACAACTGGGCGCCCCAGGCGATGGTGCGTTATGAGTTCAACGACAACTCCGACATCCGCCTCTTCTACCGCGGACAGTCCTCCCAGCCGACGACCTCGCAGTTAATGCCCGTTCCGGACAACAGCAACCCGCTCAACATCAGTTTCGGTAACCCCTATCTGAAACCCTACTTCACGCACCGCATCCGGGGTGGTTTCGGCTACACCAACAAGAAGACCTTCTTCTCCATCCGAGGCTTCTTCAGCGGCAATGCCGTTAAGGACAACATCACCTCCGCCCGTTGGTATGATAAGGCGGGCGTGCAGTATTCGATGCCGACCAATGGTCCGCTCTCGGGAGATGTCAATCTGGGCTGTTTCCTCAATTCACCCATTGCCAAGAGTAATTTCTCCGTGTCCAACCGCTTCCGGATTTCCTACTCCAACAGCACCAACTTTGTAGGAATTACCAGCAAGAGCGACGATTTTACCAATCTATACTACGACCCTGTCACCGCCTCTTTCGATTACGAGCGCTTCAACAATGATTTCTTCGGCAGCAATCCGACCAAGTCTTTCTCTGATTACTTTACGACCAACACGACGCAGTCGCTCAATCTGAACGAGAATCTTAAATTCACTTACCGCAACGACTTTGTGGAGGCTTCCCTTGGTGCCGGAACGACGATGAACAAAGGCTGGTACACCATCGCCTCCGCTTCCGACAACCTGCGCTTCCGCAACCAGGCCCAGGCGGAAATGCTTTGGACCATCCCCGGCGGCGTGGGCATCAATGCCGATGCGTCCTACATTTGGTACAACGGCTACACCAACGCGGAAAACGAGTGCATCATCAACGCGGAAGTGACTAAACTGCTCTTCAAGAACCAGTTCACTTTAAGCGTCAAGGTGTTCGACATCCTCAATCAGTCCCGCAACCGCTATGTGACCGATACCGCCAACGTCCACACCGAGACGCTCAACAACACCCTCGGCCGCTATGTGATGATTTCCCTGACCTACCGTTTCGGCAACTTCGGCAAGGCGGGCAAGCAGATGGAAAGCCGCATGCAGAAAGAACGCGCCTCCGGCCGCGGTCCCGGTATGGGCGGCGGTGCACCGATGGGAGGCGGCCCGATGGGTGGCGGTTTCGGCGGTCCGAGATTTTAAGATCGGGGCTCTCTTATTTAATAAACGATATAATCCCTTCCAAGTCGTCCTTGGAGAAGGTCTGCTGTTCGCCGGTGGCGAGGTTCTTGAGGTTGATCTGGCCGGCGGCTTAATTTAAAGTTTTTTTGCTTATTTCGGTGAAACGTCGTCCATGTCTCGAAACTTTCTTGCACTTTTATGGTCTTAGGCAGCCGATGGGAATGACGAGAATGCCGTCGTCTCTTTGGTAGGGAAAGTCGCCGACTCCTGTCAATACCATTTTGAAGGATGGGGCTTTCATCTTTGTGATATCTATTTCATCGGATAGTTTTTTGAGAGACTTGGCTCCTTCTTCTATCAAGTTGTCACCGCCCAATTTGATTTCTATCAATCCGTATGAACCGTTTCTTAGATGGATGACAGCATCGCATTCCAGCCCTTTCTTGTCGCGATAGTGGTACACCACCCCATCCAGTGCGTCAGCATAAATACGAAGGTCGCGGACGGCGAGTGTTTCAAACATCAGCCCCATTGTCTGCAAGTCGTTCAATAAATCATTTGGACTGGCGCCCAATGCGGCAGTGGCGATACTGGGGTCAATGAAATAATGGTTGTCGCTAGTTCGTATGGCGGTCTTGCTTCTTAGGTTTGGATTCCAAGCCGTCATATCCTCAATGACAAAAATACCTTTTAGAACCTTGATGTAGTCGTAAATGGTATTGTCGGACAGGCTGCATGCTTCATTGATTTTCAAATCGGCTAAAATCGTGCTGACAGGAGCTGCTGTACCTTGGTGGCGTGCGTAAGAACGCATCAGTTGCCGAACCCGTTGGGGATTTCGTTCAACGCCGTCAAGCCGTGATGTGTCACTGTCGCAAACCACATCATAATAATCAAAGGCTTGGGCCAATGCGTCTTCTTCCGCTAAGTTGAGCGCTCCCGGCCATCCTCCTCTGCAAATCAAATAGGCAAGTCGTTTGATGTCGATAAGACTATTTCCTTTCAAGATCGTCGGTTCCGGCCGATTGAATAATTCTGAAATGCTGATATCTCCAGTAGAGTCTCCGGATTCAAATAGAGACATTGTGCGCATTTTTAATTTGGCGAAACGACCGGTCCCGCTATGAAAGATTTCATCAGAAGAGGGTGGAACGCTACTACCTGTGAGAATGAACTGACCCATTTCTCTTCTATGGTCCACTTCATATCGTACGCTGTCCCAAAGTGAAGGGGCAATCTGCCACTCGTCGATTAGTCTTGGCGTTGTCCCTTCCAAAAGTTGATTGATATTGATTTTTGAGGCTTGGAGATTTTGCTGCTTGCGGACAGGGTCAGCCATATACAATATACTGCCAGCTTGCTGCTCTGCCGTGGTGGTTTTTCCACACCATTTGGGCCCTTCTATCAAAACGGCTCCTTTTCTCCTGAGTCGGGCTGCCAGCATTTGATCGGCAATCCGTGGTTTATAATCTCCCATAACGGCAAAAATGAATTATGCTGCAAAATTACTATAAATAAGGTTATTATGCAAACTTATTCTGCACTATTTGGGAACTTGGCCGATTTTTACTTGGGAAGTTGGCCGGTTTTTACTTGGGAAGTTGGCCGATAAACGCCACCATCCCGTCCAGGTCATCCTTGGAGAAGGTCTGCTGTTCGCCGGTGGCGAGGTTCTTGAGGTTGATCTGGCCGGCGGCGGCTTCGTTGCTGCCGCAGATGCTGATAAAGGGGATGCCCTTGCGGTCGGCGTAGTCGAACTGCTTTTTGAGTTTGGTGTTCTCGGGATAAATTTCGCAGCAGACGCCTTTTTCGCGCAGGGCTTTGACCACGGGAATCAGGAAGGCCGTCTCTCCCATATCGGCAAAAAGAATATCGGTGGAAGATTTGAGGGCGGAGGGGAATTTATCCAGGCCCAGCAGCACGTCGTAGATGCGGTCGGCCCCGAAGGAAATGCCCACGCCCGAGGTGTCGGGCAGACCGAAGATGCCGGTGAGGTTGTCGTAACGGCCGCCGCCGCAGATGCTTCCAATCGCAAAATCAAGGGCCTTTACCTCGAAAATGGCACCTGTATAGTAGTTGAGGCCGCGGGCCAGCGACAGGTCGATTTCAACGGCGCTGTTCACCTTGGCGCAGTCGATATAATCCAGCAGCTCTTCCAATTCGGCCACGCCTTTTAAGCCGTCCTGGGACACAATGCCCGAGGCGCTGCCGCCCTCGAACAGGCCCTTCATTACCGCCAGTTTGGCGCGGTTGTCTCCGCTGAGCGTCAGCACCGGCTCTATCACAGAGACGGCCTCGGCGCTCAAGCCCTTTTCGGCCATCTCCGCCTTGACGGCATCTAGCCCGATTTTGTCAATCTTGTCAATGGCAACTGTGATATCCACCACCTTGTCCGGTGTCCCGGCGATTTCCGCGAGGCCACTCAGGAGCTTTCGGTTGTTAATCTTGATGCAAACGCGAATGTCCAGACGGCGGAACACCGTGTCCACGATCTGAACGGGCGAAGGGCACGGTCAGGTCGTAACGCAGGCCTTTTTCGCATACCTTCAGGCTGAGTTTCTTGCTGTCCATCTCGCCGCTCATATCCAGGCCCGCGAACGCATCGCCCGAATTGAGGATGCGGAACAGCAGTTTGTCGCCTTCCTCGCCGTACTTGCCCAGCAGGGTGGAAAGGTTCTCCATCGCGGGGGTCTCGATCTGTGAGAATCCGTAGGTCTTGAAGACCGCCTTGATGGTGTCGAAAATATAGTTGCGGGCCGCCATTTCGGAAGGTCCGAAATCGCGCGTGCCTTTGGGGATGGAAGGTTTCTGTGCCATTATAGTTCCGTTAGATTTTTCGTATAGTTTCTCCATTTCTCGATGAGCGCCTGCATATCCTCAGGGATTTCCGCGTGGAATTCCAGCCATTTCCCGCTGCGGGGATGCTCGAAACCCAGGTCGGCCGCGTGCAGGGCCTGGCGGGGGAGCATCTTGAAGCAGTTCTCGATGAACTGGCGGTATTTGGCGTAGATGGTGCCCTGGCGTATGGTGGCTCCGTCGTAGCGCTCATCGTTGAACAACGGATGCCCGATATGTTTGAAATGCACCCGGATCTGGTGGGTGCGTCCCGTTTCCAGCCGGCATTCGACCAAGGTGACAAAGCCGAAGCGTTCCAGTACCTTATAGTGGGTGACGGCCGTCTTTCCCTGTTCTCCGTCCGGATAGACTTTGTAGCGCAGGCGGTCGGACGGGTCGCGGCCGATATTGCCGTCAATGGTGCCCTCGTCCTCTTTCACATCGCCCCAGACCAGCGCCACATAGCGACGGTTGATGCTGTGGACAAAAAACTGTTTGGCGAGTTTGAGCTGGGCTTCTTCGTTTTTCGCGACCACCAGCAGGCCGGAGGTGTCTTTGTCGATGCGGTGCACCAGCACGCCCATTCGTTCGTCTTCGGCATCCGCCTCCTGCCGCAAGCCCAAGTGGAACGCTAGGGCGTTGACCAGCGTGCCGTTGTAATGCCCGTGTCCGGGATGCACCACCATACCGGCCGGTTTGTTCAGCACCAGCACGTCGTCATCTTCATAGACGATGTCGAGGGGAATGTTCTCGGGAAGAATCTCCAGGCCCCTGCGCTCGTAGGGCATCACGAAGGAGACAATTTCCCCGGGGCGAACGATGTAATTGGCCTTGACCGTCTTGTCGCCCACTTTCACATAGCCGGCCTTGATGGCCAGTTGGATGCGATGGCGGGAACTGTGGTCCATATGGAAGGCGAGGAACTTATCGATGCGCAAGGGCTCCTGTCCCTTGTCAATCACGAAGCGATAATGCTCAAAACAAGCCCCTTCGTTCTCCTCCAGGTCGTCAGCAGGCTCTTCGAACTCGATATCTTCCTCGAACTTTTTCATTCAGCCTTTTCTTCCGGATCTTTGCGCACCGGCACTTTGTTGGGGTCCAACGTGAAATAAAGTTTGACGGTCCCGCCCATTTTTACGGGATCGCCTCCGATATCGGGAACCTGCCGATAGATGACGGCAGCCAGGGAATCGGCATAGGTGCGGATGTCACGCTCATAAAACACTCTCCCTACGTTGAGGGAGTTGTCGTGCAACTGATCCGTCGCCTGCAGCAGATGCATTCCAAGCAGGTCGGGGACCATCGTCTCATTTTCTTTGGCGTTGACGCCGAGGGTGAGGTCGATGACGCTGTCGCTTTCAAGCTGGGTGCCTGCCTCAATGTCTTCCCCACGGTAACTCTGTGCCAGCACATTGTTGGTGGCGAAATCGTTGGTGTAACTCAGGGTTCCCACTTGCAAACCGGCGCCGATGATTTCAGAAATGGCCTGACGTAGCGAGTAGCCGACGACATTGGGAACCACCACCTGTTTGGGGTTGACCGCGTTGATGACCACACGGATTTTACGGCCTTGTTTAACTCCGCTTCCGGGGGCCGGATTCTGGCGATAGATGCTTCCGGGGGCCATACGGCGGACGTATACGGAGTCGGAGACCAGCACTTCCAATTTGTTTTTCTCGGCCAGCGCCCGGGCTTGCGGAATGTTCATTCCCGTAAAGTCCGGCACTTTGATTTCTTTCCCGTGACGGGTAAACAGTCCCAGGCACAGCGTGATGATCAGAATGACAACGACATATACGCCGACCATTCCCAGAAGGTTCTTGACAATCCAGTTGCCAAAAATATTCTTTTTATTATTCTTTTTAGCCATATCAGTCTTTTATGCATCTGACCTGGGCGTAGAAACTCGCCTTGTCCATCGGAGAGGCCAGCACGTCCGGGCTGTCGTAGGAGAAGAAACGGCACCAGGCCTTGCTGGCGTCCGTGTAGGATGTCGCCGTCCAGAAAACGGCCTTTTCCCCGAAAAAGTTGAAGTATTTTCCGGCGGTGGCCTGGCCGAACATCTTGATAGAAAGGCGGGAGCGGTCGGTGCGTTTCACCTTGGGCTGATATTCCACCATATCTTCTCCGTTGAACTTGAAGAAACAGGTCATTTCCCCGGCCACATCTTCCCAATTTTTCTCTGTGGCAGGAACCTCGGAAATGCCGGCGGCGGTAGCCACGCTTTGCGCCATAGCCGTCCATTCCTTGTCCGTAGGAAGGCGCCAGCCATCGGGACAAGCATCTATCGCTTCATTCCAGTTGTAATAGGCACCCAAGGTATTGTCGAGAATCTCATATCCCCGGTAAGACGCTCCGATTTTACGTCCGGCCGCACCCGTGGTGTTGAGGCTGCGGGCCTCGCGGGTTGCGAGGTTGCAACGCATCCATTCTTTCCCGTTTATGCTGGTGGATACGAAAACGCTGTCGTTCGGATAAGAATGTTTTTGATCTCCTTTCGCGGCGTCAAAATCCAAGGGCAGACTGCATTCGTAGGCGTCACCGGCATTGTTGATGCCTATGCCTCCTTTGATGGTGGTGATATACGCCGTGGCCGATGTTCCGTAATAATTACCAGATGGGGTGACCGTGCAAATGACAGTATAGGTCGCAAGGCTGTCTTTGTCGAATGTATATTCAAAATCGTTGTCCTTGCCTGACGCCGGAACAGATTCACTCATCAGGCCGGCGATTTTCCACGTATAACTCAAAGTCCCTTTCTCAGGATGGTAGAGTTTGTGGTCAGTCTTGAAATGGACCAACGTTCCCACCTTGATATAGTTGACGCATTCGATGCTGAGCGAACCTTCCAAATAGTTCTTGGTGGGTGTCGTTTCGTTCTTTTTGCAGGCGCCCAGCAGCAGGATGCAGAGGGTTGCCGCTATGATGATTTTTCCGTTCATAATCACAGTCCTTGTCTAAACTTACAAAGATACGAACAAGCCGAGAGAAAAACAAATTCATTTGTTCTTCCGAGGCGAAAGTATCTACCCGCGAAGCGGGAACATAATAATTCTTTTCAAGAATCCCTCTTCTTTGCGTATCTTTGCATCCGTAAATTTAAGGTAGAGTTTATGAAAAACGCCCTTTTGCTTTTGTGTTGCGCGCTTTGCCTCTCGTGCAGCCGTCCCGTCTATGTGGATTTTACGGGCTATGCCCAAGGGGGAGTATGGCAGGTAAAAGCCAACCTGCAAGGGGTATCTGTCGACCGTTCCGAATTGCAGCGCGGGATGGATTCACTGCTTACCGCCATCGATGCTTCGTTGTCCGGATATAATCAGGGTTCCGTCCTGTCCCGTCACAATAGGGGAGAACTCTCCGATGTCGTCTCGACCCGCGAGGAGGCTTTGGCGGCAGGCTACGATGCGATGTTCTTGAAAATGTTGGACTTGGCTCAGGACGCCTGGCGTTTGACCGACGGGAAAGTGGATGCGTCGGCGGCCGCCCTTTTCGATGCCTGGGGCTTCGGCTTCAAACACGATTCCTTGCCCTCCGAGGTCACCGTCAATTCGTTGAAGGCCCTGGCCGGCTCGTTCTCGCTCCGTCGCTCCGACGGGCAGCCCCAGCGTTTCAATTTCAATGCTTTGGCGCAAGGATTCAGCAGTGATGTGTTGGCGGCCTATCTGCGTTCGCAAGGCGTGAAGGATATGCTGGTCAATGTGGGCGGAGAGATGGTCTGCGCCGGGGTCAATGCATCGGGCAAACCCTGGAAGTTGGGCATTGACGCTCCCTTTGACGGCAACGATACGCCGGGACGGAAAATCAGCGGCGTGTTCTCGGTGAAAGAGGTGCCCGCAGGAGTCGTCACCTCCGGCAATTACCGGAAATATTACATCATAGACGGCGTTAAATACGCCCATACCATCGACCCTTCGACGGGGAGGCCGGTGTCTCATTCTTTGCGTTCCGCCACGATTATCGTAGGCCCGGAATGCCCTTTGATCGCTTCTGACGCTCCTTTTGCCGGCTATCCCGCGACTTTGGCGGATGCCATTGCGACCTATTGCATGGTCGTCGGGACGGAGGCGGCCGTCGCTTTTGTCGAAGCACATCCCGGGTTGGACGCCTGTCTGATCAGCGGGGAAGACACGGCTGACAGCGGTCAGGAAGAATTTCGTATCTGGAAGTCCGAGGGCTTCCCGGAGAAGTGAGGCGGAGAGACCGCCGAGGGGCTGCTATCGCGTAACTTCAGAGTGACGCAATCGTTTCCAACGTAAAAATCAAAGTCCGGCAGCAAGTTTCGTTGACTGTCAGCAACAATGGAATTCTTGTTGTAAGAGCCACCAACGCTCCCGCCATCACCAAGGTCATCAATGGCATACAGAGCAGGTTGGTCAGCAGGAAAAACAAGGGAAAGGAACCGAATTTCCACCAGGCCAGCGGACCGGTGAAAACCTGGCAGCTGATGGACAAGGCGGAGATATCCCAAACCTTATGCAATCCTATCGATAGCAGGCCGTTGCTCCTTCGACTTATCCCCGAAAAACCCTCTTCTTCGGGCCACAATTTCTGCAATTTCGGATAGAGAAAAACAATCCCCGTCATTGCCAGGTAACTTAATTGAAAACCGATTTCCCTTACGGCAGTCGGATCCATCGCTTCTTGCAGAATGAGGGCTCCCGCCAAAATGTCGGAAGGGCGGACTTTCCGTTCCAGGATAAGGGCCGTTTCCCGCAATACGATGAACAGCCAGGCCCGCACGATGGACGCTCCTGCTCCGACCGCCAGCGTATAGACACCGCAGAGCATAATCAGCAGCACGCTGCGCGTCTTTTTCCAGAAAGGAGCATTGCCGGCCCAACGCAAGACCCAGCTGAACCCCAGATAGAGTATACCTATATGCATCCCGGACAAAGCCAATAAATGCGACGCTCCGCTTTGCCGGAAGGCGTTTTTGAGCTCGTGCGGGAGTCCGCTTCTGTCTCCGGTCAGCAGTGCGCAAAGCAGTTCATTTGTCGTGCTGTCTCGGTAGGGGAGGCTGCGGATATAGCTGCGCAAATGGTCCGCCCAAGCTTCTGCCCGAGCCCAATGCCCGAGTCGGGTTCCCTCTTCCGCCAGCAGTCCGCACAACAGGCCTGTTGCAAAAACACAAAACAGGAAAAATTTTTCTTTTTTCAGTCCTTTTTTCCAAGAGGAATTCGTATAAAGGAGCAAAAATCCGAGCGTCGTTCCCACGAGCCAGATTTGGGCATCCCGGGCCGCCAAACCCAGTAAAATCCCGACAGTAAAGCACAGAGGCCGGCCTATATTTTCTTCTTGCAGGCAAAGCATGGCGGAATATCAAGATTTATTTCCTATATTTGCGAAGATTTCGGAAAAATTTTTTCTGCGGAAAAACTTTTTCTTTTTTACTAACCTTTTAACTAGTCTTTATGATTATTTTGGTTCTCAACTGCGGCAGTTCTTCTCTGAAGTATCAGCTGCTCGACATGAAAAGCAACGATAGTTACGATTTGTTGGCCAAGGGTCTGGTCGAGCGTATCGGAATGGATATGTCCCGCCTCAAGCATCAGACAACCGGCAAGGAGGCAGTGGTGGAAGACAAGCCGATTCCCGACCATACGGATGCCATCCGAGCCGTTTTGGAGGTCCTGACGGACAAGACCGTCGGCGTGTTGAATTCCCTGGAAGATATCGAGGCGGTGGGACATCGCGTGCTCCACGGCGGCTCGAAGATGACCGCCAGCAAACGCATCGATGACGAACTGATCGCGCAGGTGGAGAAATGCTGCGACCTCGGTCCGCTCCACAATCCCGCCAACCTTAAGGGTATTTATGCCGTTAATGAGGTAATGCCTTCCACGCCGCAGGTGGCCGTTTTCGATACGGCTTTCCATCAGACGATGCCCGATTACGCTTACACCTATGCGATTCCCTATCGCTACTTTGAGAAATACGATATCCGTAAATACGGCTTCCACGGCACCAGCCATCGTTATGTGTCGGCCAAAGGCGCCCGTTTCGCCGGTCTGGATCTGAACAACAGCCGCATCATCACCTGCCACCTCGGCAACGGCAGTTCCATCGCAGCGGTGCTCAACGGAAAGTGTGTCAATACCTCGATGGGTCTTACCCCGCTGGACGGTCTCATCATGGGTACGCGCAGCGGCGCCATCGACCCCTCGGTTGTCACTTACATCCAGAAGAAAGAGGGACTGACCGCCGACCAGGTGGAAACGATGCTCAACAAGGAGAGCGGTTTCCTGGGCGTGTCCGGTATTTCATCCGACTTCCGTGACCTGGGTCAGGCCGCCGAGAACGGAGAGTATCGTGCCAAACTGGCCTTGAAGAAGCTCGTACACGGAATCATCAATTACGTGGGTGCCTATGTGGCGGAAATGAACGGCGTGGATCTGGTCGTGTTTACGGGCGGTATCGGCGAAAACAACGCGCGCCTGCGTCGCCGTGTCTGCGACAACCTGACCTATCTCGGCCTTCAGTTCGACAATGAAGCCAACGACTGCCGCGGCAAAGATGTGATGATCACCCTGCCCGAGTCCAAAGTCAAGGCCGCCGTCATCTGCACCAACGAAGAACTCGTCATCGCCCAGGACACGATGAACATCGTCCTCAACGAGGAAATCTAAAATTCGCAGTACATACTTATAACAAAAGCCACCCGGATTGCCGAGTGGCTTTTGTATGAGCTCTCGGGTTCCGGGCGACAGATGTAAACCAAAATTACAATGGCGCAAGCGAGTTACAAAAATGGACGCAAAACGATAAAAAAATTGGCAATCATATTTATTTGTCGTATCTTCGCCTGTCTGGTTCTCCATCCACGATCAAATGGAACTGTTATAGATATGTTATGGATAGCGTTAGGCTGATCGTTCAAACAGTTCCCGCATCAGACCCGGAAACTCGAGAAACACATATTGCATATACAGTCCTTCGGCAAGATTTTGCCAAAGGATTGGTAGTGTGTGCTCCCGGATGGACTTTGAAAGATGCTATTGAGAACTATTGCAAATGGTTCCAAACAGACCGTTGTTGTATCAAACTGATTCGGCCTTTCCGTCCACAGCGGATGGATTGGTATGATTGCTTGTAATCAACAACGAGAAGAAAATTTCCAAGAATATCTTCGGCTACTTCATGACCCCAATTACCAAGAGGTCATTTTTGATGATAATTCCGGAGGTGTCAGTGCAATTCATAAAGAACATTGTTTTGATAAGCAAATAGGACCTTTCGGATATAAAAGGGGCCAATATGAAGTTGATGTTGCAACTATATTAAGGAGAAGCGGACACAGCATTTTATTAGAATCGGAGTATCCAAAAGGGAGAAAAATCAAGAATTGTGACGCTTTAATCGATGGGTTCTTATCAGAGATTAAGACTGTTGAAAGCAATGGGCGATGGTCCATTAGAACAAAAGTTCATTCTGCTATCATGAAAGGAGCGGATTTGTTGGTTTTGTATTATCCAAACAGCAAATTCTTCTCTGAAGATAAAATTTTGGAAGGATGGTTAATGAATAACCTGCAAATGCAGCCTTTGTCATTAAAAAGGATAATATGGGTAAAAAATGAAAGAATTGGAGAAATATTAAAACCACCTGGGTAGCCAGGTGGTTTTGGAAAGAGTCTTTTTGGTTTTGGCGACAGAAGTGCTATCCCTTTTACTATCGCCCCTCATCTTTCTCTGGCAAAGGTATAACTTTTTTTTATAAACACAAAAGATGAGCGAATTATTTGAATCATATCTCAAGAAGCAGGATTTGTCAGTGAACACAATTGCTTCTTATAAGTGGAACGTGAACCACTTTATCACCAATTGTGGAGTTCAATAAAGAAAATCCCTAAAGAACAGCAGTAAATTATAGCTAGGATTGTTACTTGGTAATCGGTTGGAGTTGATAAAACTAAACCCGATAGCTTGAATTGCTTCAGGGGCTACCGGGAATCAACCTTGCAAATATACGACTTTTTTGCTTACGAACGTACAACTTTTATTTTACGTAGTATAGGCCAGAATATTGCCAAGTAGTTGGATGCGATTGGAGACGATAATAATGCACCAAAATTGTTGCGACGCTGTCGCATCAATTGACCTGGAACCACTTAGTGGAACTTATCACCATTCCGGAGGCGACCAAATGCCTTTTCTATCAGCAACTATCGATAGAAAATCACTGGAGTGTCCGCCAATTGAGGGTGCAGGAGGGCTTCCATGGCCTATGAGCGTCCCTTTCTCGCGGAAAAGACGAACAGTGTTTTGTTGAGAATCTGAGTCGGTTCATGGAGCAATTCAAATGCCTGCTCGATGACTGTATCAGAACGATAAAACTATCTAAGTAACCAGCTTGTTTCCCGTGTGTTTGCAACTGATTATATAAGTGTAATCTTTGAGCAGGGAGGATAGTTTATCGGAATTTCAGATAGGCGGAATGGAAGAGATGAATCATCCACTTCTTCCAAAGTTTTTTCCATCAATCCGAGATTCTTACATTGAAGATAGACTAGTTTTAAATAGCGACGTAGTACCATTATGTTGGGAAATTGATCTCGTGCGTTGAACCAAACCATAAGATCTTTTTTCCCTTTGGAGCTATTACAAGATTTGCAACTGCATACCAGATTTTCTATATTGTCTGCTCCTCCTTTTATACGCGGAAATAGATGATCAATAGTCAAGTTCTCTTTCGAACCACAGTATACGCAGCGGGTGCCATTTTCAATTTTCAATCTTTCATCATCAAATAGAGAACTGATTTGCAACTTTCCGGATAGTAATCCGTTATACATTCTCGTACGGATGATGTACGACGTGCGGTCATAGTTTGTTAGTCTACGAGTCGTACCATCATGTGCCATTGCGAGATTGGCGTATGACCAATAGATTAATTCGGCAACTGTATTTGGCTTAAAATGGGGCATAAATGCTTATATCAGATACAAAGATAATTATTTTCTATAACTCATTTCAATAATACTTTATTATGATTTACGGTTACATTAGAGTCAGCAGCGACAAACAGACTGTTGAAAATCAAAGGTTTGAAATTAACAATTTCTGTAAGAAAGAATCAATGACAATTGATGGTTGGATTGAAGAGACCATTAGTGGAACGAAGAACTACAACAAGCGTCAGCTTGGAAAACTTCTGAAAAGCGTCCAGAAAGATGATCTCATTATTTGTGCAGAGCTATCCCGTCTAGGCAGGAATCTTTTTATGATTATGGAGATACTTAATATCTGTATGACAAAAGAGTGTAGAGTTTGGACGATAAAGGATAACTATCGGTTGGGTGAAGACATTCAGAGCAAGGTCTTGGCGTTTGCATTTGGTCTATCCGCTGAGATTGAGCGTAATCTTATCAGTCAGCGAACGAAAGAAGCGCTTGCAAGAAAGAAAGCAGAGGGTGTTGTTCTGGGACGGCCATTGGGGAGAAAAACGGATGAGAAAAAGTATAAGTTGTTTCCCAGGAAGACGCTTATTGTGGAACTGCTTCGTGCAGGTGTTTCACAAAGGAAAATAGCTAAAATATGCAAAGTCGATAGGAATACGCTGGGGCGGTACATTCATTCGTTCTTGAAAGAATAGGAGCGATTATGTGCAGACGCACGCTGTTCCATCTCATTTCTCCTCATCCGAATCCTGGTCTATTCTTTCGGATATTGAGCGCTCCATCAAGGCAAAAATTGAGTCAGTCGGCGTGCCGTTAAAAGATTGGGACATCCAAATTAATTATGGTATCAAGACAGGATTTAATGATGCTTTTATTATCGACTCGGCAAAGCGCAATGAAATACTTAGTAGATGCATAAGTGAAGATGAACGTCAGAGAACGGCCGAAATCATACGACCGATATTGCGAGGCAGAGACATCAAAAGGTATGCTTATGAGTGGGCAGAACAATATGTTATAGCAACATTCCCTTCAAAGCAATATAACATAGATGATTATCCCTCTCTTCGAGAGTTTCTTTTATCCTTCGGAATGGAGCGATTAGAACAAACCGGTAAAGAGTATCTCATAAATGGAGAAAAGGTAAAGACTCGAAAGAAGACGAACAATCAATGGTTCGAAACACAGGATAGTATAAGTTATTGGGACGAATTATCTGCGACAAAAATTGTATGGATTGAATTGTCTGACAAATCTAAGTTTGCGATTTGTAATGACCTTATTCCACTTAATACTGTATTTTTCCTTACTGGTTCACACCTCTATCATATTCTTGGATTACTCAACTCTAAATTGATACACTGGTACTTCACAACTTGTCTTGGGACTTCATCAGGCGTAGGTACCAACCGCTGGCTCAAATACACAATTGAACAACTTCCTCTTGCACTGTATTCTGACGAAAAATTGAGCCAATTGGTTTCCAATCGCCTTATGTCAGATGCTGATGTTGAAAAGAGTGAAAAACAGATAGATTCATATATTTGTGAAATGTACGGACTCTCTCCTGCAGAAATGTTGTATGTTAACGAAAATTATTGACAATAAACTCCCTTTCCTCTGTACTCAGACCGTATAGGTCAAAGATAATGTTGTCAATCTCATTATCTATCTCTGCAGAAGGAGCACTGATGAACCGATGAACCAATTTACAGAAAACTGTTTCATCTTCACTGATCGGAGGCACCCTCGCTGGCTCGACTGCTTGAACACTAATGAGCAAGTCTCCTGTGCCTGTTCTAGGTGCACCATTTAAAAGATAATGTCCCATAGAAGAGTTTAGCACACAGCAAAGGTATGGAATGTGTTTTCCTGTTGCAAAGCAAGTACTATCAAGACCAAGAATCCCTTTTTCGTCATATGAAAAGCGGATAATTGACCCCACACGTTTCCAGATTATTTTTGGCTTCGAAAATTCGTCCAAATAGGCGCAGTTACGTAGGTTGTACGCAGTTTCCCCTTGATCTGCTCGGGGGCTAATCTTATCCCAATAATTATCAAGATGTTGCTTTATAGCGGGGTAATCCTCAATGTGTATCCTTTCCATGGAATCCCTAACACCATTATGAGTGTTAATCAGCCACAAGCCGGCCCATTCATATCCATATCGCCTAATATCCCGGCCGCGGAGAATCGGTCGTATAAGTTGAGCCGTTCGTTCTCTCTCCTCATCATTTTGACAGTTAGTTAATATTTCATCACGCTTATCCGATGAGATTACAAACGCATCATTATACCCTGTGAGAATCCCCCTAAAGATTTGAACATCCCACTCTCCGAGGGGCACACCAACAGTTTCGACTTTTTGTTTAATGCTTCTCTCAATGTCGCTTAAAATAGACCAAGAGTCGGTCCCAAAAGAGCATAGCACCTCTTTCGTCTGCACATAATCGCTCAATTTCTCAATCTCAAAATCATCTTTCTTAATTGAACACGCCAAAGTCTCATCATGAGTGTTTGATTTGATGACAGAAAGGATATTAACATCAACAGTTGCGGACTCAAAGACCTTGTACCCGGAGAAATCTACAAGCAAGGTTGGCTGATATTGTTCTGTTAACATTGTTCTTAATGATTTCCCATATGCCGACTTCATCCACCCATTGGATGTAATAAATGACAGCAGTGCTCCAGGTTTCAAAAGTTTCATCCCCATTTCGTAAAAAATGCAGTAGATGTCACCGGTGCGTTCATAGGTTTCATAATTCATCTTCTGCAACGCATCTGCATCTGCTCCCATCTTCTGGAGCTGAATGTATGGCGGGTTGCCAATAATACAATCGAAACCTTCGAAACGACCATCTTTGTCAAGAACTTCAGGAAATTCGATGCGCCACTCGAAGGCTCCGATAAAGATTTTGTTGTCCCGAATTTCATCCACCTCAGCTTGAATCTTAGCTATTTTAGCCTTCAGTTCCTTGACCTTCTTGTCACGTAATGTTTGTTCCTTCTTGCTACTCTCAAAGAGTTCTGGTGCCAGCAGGGTGTTCAGTTCGTTCTCCAATTGGTTTTTTCGGACCAACTTGGGATCATTCAAACCAATTTGGGTCCTAAGATTACTTTTGATTCTTTGTAGATAATCCTCCAGCTCGCGTTTCTCTTCTTTGTTGTGTGCGTTCTTGTAGTCGTTGACCGCTTTGCGGTAGGTGCTGATTGAAATGCCGTTCTTACGAAGTATTTCAGAAATGTCCTGCCCCAGTTCAAAGCGATGTAAAAGCGAGTTTCCAACCTTGATGTTAATGTCGATATTGGGCAGTGTCTCCAGCTCTGTGTAATTACTCTCCGGGGTGTAGTATGCATTTTTTAGCAACTCAATCCACAGACGGAGGCGGCAAATGTTGACGGCGTTGGGGTTGAGATCTACACCGAATAGACAATTCTCAATGATTTTTCTTTTTTCCCTGAAAAGCGTTTCTTGAATGCGTTGGCTTTCCGAATTCCCGGGTATGTAGGTCACGGGGTTGCCATCCTCGTCGGAAACAAGAAGCTCATCGTTCTCAATGTCAATACTATAATCTTGTTTCTTAATGCGTTTCCCCGATCCGTCAATGAGAATACCTAAATCGAATTTTGTGCGAATAATCTCATTGAGGATCGAAACAAGAAAATGCCCGGACCCTACTGCCGGATCACAAACGCGGATGGAATCGACAATTGCGTTTGCGTGGGCGTAGTCTTCGATGTCCTTGTTTTTCAAAGCCTCATAGTCTTTGCAAGCCCATCCCATTTCTTCATTGAAGCGTCGTACGATGGTGTTGTGAATGGATTCCTGGCTCATATACATCGTAACGGCGCCAGGTGTAAAGACCGACCCATCTTTGTGCCCATTGATTTTTTCGAAGATGAGGCCTAACACAGAGGCATTAATCAGTGTCTTGGCTTGTTCTTGAACCTCTTCTGATCCTTCACTGGAAAAATCGTAGGCATCCAAAAACTCTAACAAGTATTGAAGCGTCGGCAGTTTAGTATAACGAGGTTTGGTGCCATCCTTGAGAACTGTACTACCAGATAATGCCAATTCGCCGTTGTCTAGGCTGCTAATTCGGATGGTCTGGCGTTCAAGGGGGCTAATCTCAAAGAGAGAGCTATTGAGATACGGGACTTTCCCGTATTTGGTGTTGATGTTTTCAGAACGCTCTTCGAGTCGTTTTGCAAGAACCTGAAAAAAGAGTTTGTTAAGTTCGTCATAATCGGGGATGACGGAAGGTCGCATAAATGCGTAACTGATGTCTCCTTTGTGGTATTTGACGAGTTGAGCCTCCAAAAGTTTTAGAAAGAGCAGGCGATTGACCCAGCTGATGGTGAGAGCTAGTCCTACGCCAAATAACTGTTCTTCGCGGTTTTTGCCGAAAGAGTAACGCTCTTTTACATTATCTATCCAATCCTCACTGTCAAGAATATTAATGGCGTTTTCCAAAATAGATGCTTGATTGCGATCTCCTTCTTTACGTCGGGTAATGATGCGTTTGTGGCTATCCTTCTCTTCAACTTCTTCCAGACCGATGATATATAGAAGCTCGCTGTAGAATTTTGTATTGAGCGAGTTGTTGTCGTTTTGAAAACGTTTTTTCAATAAGTGCTCAGGAGTGAAGAACTTGTAGAGTTCAATTAAATGCTTATCATTCTCGGTTTCCAGATATGATTTATACTTATTGATGTCGAACCATGTATAAGTAATCTGATCAAGAACCTTTGCGATAAAATCAGCGGCTATCTCCTTGTAAAAGAAATCGGTTTTATCGGAGGTCAGTGCTCCTTCGTTGAATTCCTCAAAACGCTTGATGAGTTTTTTATTGGAATAGAATAGACGTTCAAACTCTTGGGCGTCAAATATGAAATATTCATAAACATTGGTAACAATCAGCTGCTTGAGCTGAATGTTTTTGTTAGTGTGGCGCTCGCGCAGGTAATAAAGCAATAATTCTTGCAGGGCTTTTCTGTTGAGGTCTCCGCGAGAAATCATCTCGGCGATGTTGGTGGGCTTTTTTACTTCTATGATAACGCCGATAGGTGCCTCAATGCTGTTTCCCAGGTGAATTGCGCAGTCAATATCCCCATTGGGAGAAACCTTATAATTCTGGCCATAGAAAGACTGTTTCAAGAAATCCATTAAATCTCCTTTGAGCTTTTCTTCTGTGTTAATCACGGCAATCTGCTCAAAATAATTGCGGAGTTGGTTTTTGAAATTTTCAAAGCTTTGCCGATCAATCGGAATCTGGCGATATGCTTTGTTCAGGGATTTTGAGAGCTTTAATTCGGTCATAATGCTGCAAACGAGTGAGATGTGCTATCTTGCGATAGCAAAAATAATGATTTTTAGGGATAAAAGCAAACGAATAAAATAGAGGCCGACCCGTTTGAGTCGACCTCTATTTATATAAAAACCTCAAGGGGCTTATTCCTTTTCTTTCTTGGGATAGATGAGGTTGACGAGGACGGCGAGGACGAACACGACGGCGACGCAGTTCTCGGCAAAGATGCTCTGGATGATCTCAGGGAAGATGGCGAACATCTTGTCAGCCTGGGTGAAGCCAATACCGACGGACAGGGACAGGGCCACGATGGTCTTGTTGCGGGTGTCCATCTTGATGCGGCTGAGCATATCAAAACCGGCCAGCACGATGTAACCGAACATCATGATGGTGCAACCGCCGAGCACGCACTGGGGGACGGTGGTGAGCAGGGCTCCGAAGGCCGGGAAGATACCGGCGACAATCATCACGGCGGCGCCGAGGGCGATGGCGAAACGGTTAACGACACCCGTCATACCGACGAGACCAACGTTCTGGCTGAAGGAGGTGATAGGGGTGCAACCGAACACACCGGCGATCGAGCTGACGAAACCGTCGCAGGCGAGGGAACCGGAGACTTCCTTGGTGGTGACGTCGCGGTGGAGACCGACGGCGGCCAGGGCGCTGGTGTCACCGATGGTCTCGGTGGCGGACACGAGGAAGATGACCACGAAGGCGAGGATGGCGCCGAGGTCGAAATTCAGGTCGAAAGGAAGCACTTTGGGAAGAGAAACAACTCCGACTCCTTTAAGGACGGAGAAATCGACCATTCCCATGCAGACGGCGAGGATATAACCCACGATGAGACCGAAAAGAACGGAAATCATTTTCCAGTAGCCCTTGGTGCACACACGGAAAAGCAAGCAGCTGAAGAGCGTCACGGTACCCACAATCCAGTTGTTGACGGAACCGAAGTCGGGAGCGCCGAAGCCGCCGGCGAAAGAATTGGCACCGACCGGAAGCAGGGAGAAACCGATGGCGACCACCACGGTAGCGGCGATGGTCGGGGTGATGATCTTGATCCAGTATTTGGCGAAAAGGCCGAGCAAGCCTTCCACGATACCGCCGATAATGACGGCAGCCATCATCGTGCCGTACCCTTTGGTGGTGGCTACGCCGATGGCGACGGACAGGAAGGTGAAGCTGATACCCATCACGATGGGAAGTCCGGAGCCGATTTTCTTGAAGACCGGGAAGAGCTGGATGAGCGTACCGATACCGGCGATGATCATTGCGTTCTGGACCAGGTTGGCCTTGAGCGTGGGCTCCAGGTTGCAGATGCCGGTCAGAATCATAATAGGGGTGATGTTCGCAACGAACATGGCCAGCACATGCTGGAGTCCGATGGGGAATGCCTTTCCAAACGGCATTCTGCCCTCAAGGGTGAAGGCGGGATTGGTGTTGGTTTCCATAATTATTTTTGAGAATGAAATGTGATTGTTCCGTTTTTGGGGTCCATTGCATCGACGATGGCGAGGGACTCGACCTGATAGCCTTTTTCCCGGACAATACGGCCTCCGTCCTGGAAGCCTTTTTCGATGGCGATGCCGATGCCGGCCACTTGGGCTCCTGCCTGCAGAACCAGGTCGGTGAGTCCGTTCAGGGCAGCTCCGTGAGCGAGAAAGTCATCGATAATCAGAACTTTGTCATCCGGGGAAAGATATTTCTTGGACACGAACACGTGATTGATGCACTGGTGCGTGAAAGAAGCGACCTCCGAAAAATATTTGTCCTCATCCACATTGATGGTCGGAGTCTTTTTGGCGAAGAGCACGGGGACGCCGAAATGGCGGGCCGTCATACAGGCGATGCCGATGCCGCTGGCTTCGATGGTGAGAATCTTGGTGACCTCCACGCCTTCGAAGCGGCGTTTGAATTCGGCGCCAATCCAATCGAGCAATTGAATATCAATTTGGTGATTGAGGAAACTGTCAACTTTCAACACATTTCCTTCCCGGACAATGCCATCTTTGGCAATTCTTTCTTCAAGACGGTTCATAGGTTTGTTTTTTTTGAAGGTGCAAAGGTACAAAAAATGCTACTTGAAAAAACTGAAATGGACGTTTCCGTATTTTTTTTCTTTGAGGAAACGGGGGTGGTCCTGAAAGTGGTAGTCGGCCGAATGTTCCAGGATGAAAAGGCAGTCGGGATGGAGGAGACTTTGCGGCTGGCCGTTTTCATCCGTCCAAGTGGTGGAGAAAATCTTGTCGGGAAGGCCGTCGACGCCTTCCATCGCGTAGGGAGGGTCTGCGAACACCACATCGAAACGCTTGCGGCACAAAGGCAGGAAGTCGAATACATTGTGGTGGACAACCGTGATGATTTTATCCAGACCGAGTGCGTGGGAGTGCTGCTTGATAAAACGCGCATTGTCGGGATTCATCTCGATGCAATACACGCTCGCCGCTCCCCGGGAGGCAAATTCAAAACTGATGGATCCTGCGCCGCCGAACAGGTCGAGCACCTGCAGGTCTTCAAATTCATAGATGCTGTCGAGGGTGTTGAAGAGCCCTTCTTTGGCAAAGTCTGTCGTAGGGCGCGCCTTGTAGTCGGACGGGGGAGTAATGCTTCGTCCCCGCAACTTTCCTCCTATAATCCTCATAACTTCTTCACGTCCTGGAAATAATGGTAGAGGGACAGTTCTTCTTCTGCGGTCAATGGTGTGCGGAAGTAAATGGTGGAGGCCTCCGGATTGAGCTGGAGGTTTTTGAGCGCCATAAATATATAGTATTGGGCCGTGGTGAAATCGGGGGCCTCAAAGCTGTTGCAAAGCATCAGGTTCTTCCCTTGGAAAATCACCAGATAGAGGCGCCCTTCGGCGTATGACGCTATGATTTTATTGTACGAACTTACGTGGTAACCCTCGGTCAGCAGATAATGAAATTCGGGAAGAATGGCTTCTTCGCCGACCGCGAGCATTCCGCTGAGTATGTGCGTCAGCCGCGTCTTGACAGGACTCCAGATTTCCACGGCGCCCAACTCCGCAGGAAGGGCATTCCATCGCAGTTCTGAACCTTCTACCGGACTGAAAGCCGCGTCCAGGTATTCTTGTGCCCGCGTCTCGTCGAACCAGGCGGCGGGAACCAGCGTATAGCGGGGGATGAAGGCGGAAATGGCTGTTTCGTTGTAGCTGCGCTGGAAGACATCGCTGCTGAAAACAAACTCTGCGCTCAGCCATTCGGACCGGGCGCAGTCATTTGTTTGATAGGTAAATCCGTTCAGACCGAGCTGAACGGATATTTTAGAAGGATTATTCCCAGTTACCGGCATTGTTGTTCGGGGCTGTGACACTACCGACTTTCAGGCCGGGATAGCGGTCCGTATCAATGCGCTCTTCGCAGAGGTTGACAATCAGCTGGTGGTTCATACCCTTGAGCAAACGCTCTACATACACATAGGGATCCACCTTTTTGGGATCGTTGTTGGGGAGCATCTTCTTCTCGGCGTAAGGAATGGCCGCTTCGAAGAGAGGCACCTTCACGCCCGAGACCGTCTTGATTTCAGCCGCATAGATGATGGTATCCTTGTCGTTGGTGAAGGGGATGTACTTGATTCTGTTGACATCGAAGTCGGGACGGCTCTTCTTGCTGCAGAGGGTGTCCTTGACGGGGATCTTGGTAGTAATCTCCATATGCAAGGGGAACTTGGGATCCTTGGGGGTTCCGTCTGCGTTATAAAATATTTCAAACAGGTCTTCGTCAGTGATTTTTTTATTTTTGTGGGCCCGCTTGTAATCTGCCAACATCTTCTTTTTCGCAGTCAGGAGATTCTTGTTCTGGGCTAAAATTTCTTTAGCCCCGTCTGACAGTTCTTTCTCATACTTCCCTTTCGGAAGGTCCAATCCTTTCTTGTTGGCTGCAGCCAAATCGTCATCTTCGGAGCCGATTTGCTTGGTGACTTCCACAAAACCATTGTTGTAGAACCAAATCAAGGAGTCGGCGGTGGGAGAATAGTGGCTGTAGGTGCTCTTGAATCCCACCTGGAGGGTACGGATGTCTTTGAGGATTTGGATGGCGACTTGCTCGCGGGCGGCTTTCTCTTCGTTGAATTTCACGGGCCGCATAATGCTGTCAATGCAGAAATAAGCCAAAACGAGGATGCAGATCGGAAGGACTGCAAAAGTCAGGATTTTTGAATAGAGTGGTTTCATTATAATGTATAATTTGTTTCAAAATCACGCAAAGATAAGAAACTGTTTGGAATTTTGAAATAGTTTCGAAAAAAATGAATAAATTTGCAAGAGATATGAAGGAAAAAGTCGACATAAGACCGGAAGATAGGGAAGCCGTACGGCGCATCCTGGACCAGTGTGACGATTTTGTCGTGACCTGCCACAACAGTCCGGATGGGGATGCCCTCGGCAGTACCTCCGCGATGTGCCATTTCCTGCTTTCTCAAGGGAAGCGTTGCGTGCTGGTCCTTCCGGATCCCGTGCCCGCTCCGCTTTCTTTTATCTTTCAGCCGACCCCCTCTTTTCCCGTGTACAACCGGGAGGATCATCCGGAGCAGGTGGCTGCGGCCCTGGCCGGAGCGGGGGCGATAGTCTGTCTGGATTTCAATCATTTCGGACGGACGAAATTGGGCGATGCCCTTCGCGCTTGCTCCGTGCCCAAGATTTTGATTGACCATCACCTCAACCCGGACCGCGCGGCTTTCGATGCCTGTGTCAGCGAAGTGGAAGTTTCTTCCGCCTGCGAGTTGCTGTATTATCTGCTGCTTTCTTTCGAGGGCATAGATGGAGATGCATCCGCTCTTCCGTCGCGTTGTGCCTACAGTCTCCTGGTGGGGATGACGACGGACAGCAACAATTTCGCCAATTCGGTTTATCCCACTACCTTGCGGATGGCCTCCGATCTGATTGCCTCCGGAGTGGACAGGGAGGATATCATCGATAAGATTTATCATCATTATCGCGAGAACCGGCTTCGGGCGATGGGGTATTTCCTCTCGGAAAAATTGACCCTGACCCCGCAAAAAGTGGCGTATGTCGTTTTTTCACAGGAAGAAATGCAGCGCTTCGGTTTGGAAGAAGGGGAGACGGAAGGCTTCGTCAATCTTCCGTTGAGCCTGGATGTGGTGGATATGAGTATTTTCGTACGGGAGATGCCTGACCGATACCGGGTGTCCGTCCGTTCCAAGAAGGGCGTTTCCGCCAATGCGTTGGCGAAGGCTTATTTCTTCGGCGGCGGTCACGAGAATGCGGCAGGCGGGATGTTGTTCAAGTTTTCTTCCGACCCGAAAAACCGGCTCGGACATCCGGCTGTCGTCGAGGATGTCGCATCGGCTTTGAAGTATGTTCAGGACGCCATCGTCCGTTATTCCGAAACGAAATGAAAAAGGCGATGAGGATATTTTTCTGCGTGCTTGCAGCGCTTCCGGTCCTTTCTTGCGGAAAGGCAAGCCGGGAGGCGACTTATGCCAGCCAGGAGACCAAAATCGCGTCCTATATCGAGTCGGCGACGAAAACGGAAGGGGTGACCTTTGTGAACAATGACGGTGCTTACCGAATTATCTACAAAGAGGGGACCGGAGAGGCTTTGCAGGCAAACGGGGTCCTGTCCTTTTACTATGCGGCCTACATTTTCAATGGTTCGAAATCCGGCTCCAATCTGATGGCGACCAACCACAGGGAGACGGCCGATAAAGCCAACTGGGACACTTCGGATGCCAGTCGCTTCGAGGCGTTGACCGTGAGTCTGGATGAGGCTGATTTTGTAGAAGGGCTGAAGCGCGGACTCGTGGGGGTAAAGGCTGATCAGGAAGCCGATATCGTTTTTTCGGGACGCTATGGATTCGGGCCGAAGAATTATGGTCAGATTCCTGCGAATGCCGCTTTGTTGTATGAAATTTGGGTGGTGGCCGTCACCAATTAATAAAAGAGTATGAAGAGAATCATTTATTTTTCGTTGTTGCTGCTGTTTTCGCTTTCCTGCGCCAAGACGGAGACGGTATCCTCCAATGTCAAATCCAAGCGCTTTTTCGAGGCCTGGCTGCAAGTGGCGGATCCCGCGGCATATAATAACGGAGAGCAAGGTTGGGGCTGGTACTTCAATCCGGACACAGAAGTTCCCGGGACGGGAAATCCGGTCGCGGACAGCGCTTGGGTTCAAGTCCGGTTCACGGCTTGGAATGTAGGGGGTGTCATTGTCGAGTCGACCGAGGAGCGGCGGCACCATCAGATCGGCGATTATGCAAGTTACTATTATTATGGTCCCGTTGTCTGGCATAAGGCGGATGCCGCCGCGCTGCCTGCGGGCTTGCGAAATCTGTTGCAGGATATGAAGATTGGCGGCAAAAGGGTGGCCTATGTTCCTGCTTGGCTGAATTCCTTTGTCGATTATTCTTCGGCGAAGGATTATTTCAACGATACCGAAAACGCGGGCGCCACGTTGAAATATGACGTCGAGATTCTCGATGCAACCAATGATATGACGCGTTGGGGCGTTGATTCGCTGGTTCGTTATGTGGGGCACAATCCCACTTGTCCTTATGCGACATCCAACGGGGATGTTCCCGCGGAGAAGGCCCGCTTTGTGCGCTGTCCGGAGACTTCCAAGGACACGACGAGCCTTGGCTTCTGGTATCAGCGTCTGAAAGAACCCGATAAGGTGAAAGCCTGGCCGGCGGACACGATTGTGTATGTCGATTATGTGGCCCGCCGTCTCGACGGAACCGTGTTTGACACCACGGTCAAGGATACGGCTCTCATGTATGACCTATATTCTTCTTCGGCCACGTATTCCCCGATGAAAATGAAGGTGGCGTCCGTTTTCTACGACAGCAAAATGATATCGACAACGGATAGTTCGGAGAGTTCCCTCATCAATGGTTTCACTTATGCGGTCAAGCAGATGAGTCCGGGAGAGTGGGGTGTGGCGCTTTTCCATCAGGGAATGGGCTATGCGCAAACTTCCCAGCTCACGATTCCCGCTTATAGTCCTTTGCTGTTTGAGTTGAGGATGGTGGATGCTCCCCAATAGGAAATGAAAGAAGAGTCATCGCCGTATGTGCCCCTCGAACTGGGGACGGAAAATATTTCCACGCTTCTGCGTCAATATGCGATTCCCGCCATCATCGCGATGACGGCTTCTTCTTTGTACAATATCGTCGACAGTATTTTCATCGGCCGTTGTGTCGGCACCCTGGCCATTTCCGGTCTGGCTGTTACATTCCCGCTGATGAACCTGTCCGCCGCTTTCGGTACGCTGGTCGGCATCGGCGGTGCGACGATGGTGTCGGTTTTCCTCGGTAGAAAATGGTATAAACCCGCCAACAAGGTGTTGGGAAATACCTTCAGCTTGAATGTGCTGACCGGACTGCTCTTTATGGTCGTGACCCTGATGTGGCTCGATCCCATCCTGCGTTTCTTCGGGGCCAGTGACGACACCCTGCCTTATGCAAGGGAATATATGGTCATTCTCCTGTATGGCAATATCATCACCCATCTCTATTTCGGACTCAACGGCATTATGCGGTCGGCCGGGCATCCCCGCAGGGCGATGTACCTGACCTTGTTCACCGTTTTCATCAATACCCTGTTGGATGCGCTTTTCATCTATGTGCTGGATTGGGGAATAAAAGGGGCTGCCTGGGCGACGATTCTTTCGCAGACGCTGGCGTTCCTGGTCATTATGGTGGATTTCAGCAGTGCCAAAAGGGTCTTGCATTTCACCCCGAAATCCTTTATTCCGGATTGGCGCATCGCACGCGACAGCCTGGAAATAGGCTTCGCTCCCTTTCTGATGAATGCGGCCGCCTGCCTGGTGACGATGATTATCAACCAGCAACTGCAGCGCTATTTCGGGGATATGGGGATTGCTTCTTTCGGTATCTGCAACCGTGTCGTCTTCCTCTTTATCATGATTTGTATCGGGTTGAACCAGGGAATGCAGCCCATCGCCGGCTATAATTTCGGCGCAAAGTTGTACTCGCGCGTCAAGGCGGTGTATAACAGGACGGTTTTTTGGGCGACGGTGGTCGTCACCATTGCCACATTGCTCAGCCTGTTCTTTCCTCGCTGGATTACCGGCGCGTTCACTAACGACCCGGCTTTGGTGGCGGATTCCGCCCACGCGTTGCGCGTGATGAACTGTATGATGTTCGTCGTCGGTTTCCATATCATCACCACCAACCTGTTCCAGTGCCTGGGGATGGTGCGGCAGTCGATTTTCCTGTCCTTGATCCGTCAGTTGATTTATCTGATCCCTTTGTTGTTTCTGCTTCCCCTGTGGATGGGTGGAGACGGTATCTGGTGGAGTTTCCCGATTTCCGACCTGATGTCCTTTGTGACGGCGATGATTATGCGTTTCTCGCTGTTGCGTAAGTTCGATAGTTTGCAAGATGGGGATGACGCGGATATTTTGGGCAGTAAGTTGTAGCGTATGGAACTCTCGAAGATTAAATTGAGTCGGCCGGTGGCGATTGCCATTTTGTCTGTTTCCGTGCTGTTGCTGGTGTTGCTGCTGATTCCCGGCCGGGAGGATGCGGAAGAGGATCTGCCCATCGGCGCGGATTCGATTTGCTTGAATGTCTTCAGTTCGAATGAGCGCAGCGATTTGCCGGGACTGGACCGGCGGATGGAAAAGTTTATGCGTCGCTGGGATTTGAAAGGCGTGCAACTGGGCATCATGCGGGGCGATTCTCTGCTTTATCTCAAAGGGTACGGAACAGCGGATGAGGGAGTGGATATGCAGGCCAACCAGATCATGCGGGTGGCTTCGGTGTCCAAGCTGATCACGGCGGCGGCCATTATGAAACTTTGCGAGCAAGGCAAACTGTCTTTGGACAGCAAGGTGCTGGGGCCGGAGGGCATACTCAACGATACCTCCTTTACAAACGTGATTCGGGATAAAAGGTTGTTCCGGGTTACGGTGGAGCATCTGTTGCGGCATCAGGGCGGTTTTACCCTGCGTCTGGGCGACCCTTTGTTCAATTCGTTGGATTTCGCGGCGATGAACCGCCTGACCGAGGCTCCGACCGAGGATGAACTGTGCCGTATCGTACTGCACCGCCGCCTGAGTTTCGTGCCGGGAAAGAGCCAGAGTTATTCCAATTTCGGCTATCTGCTCTTGTCGAAGGTGATTGAAAAGGTATCCGGGCAGTCGTATGATTCTTATGTCCGGCGGGAAGTCCTGGCGCCGGCCGGCTGTTATGATTTCCATATCGCGGGCAATTATTACGAACAGAAACGAGCCAACGAAGTGCGCTATTATATGCATGGCAATACGGAATTGGTCCCTTGCTATGATCTGAGCGGCCGTATGGTCGAGCGCTGCTATGGCGGTAACAATATTACGGCGTTGAAAGGGGCGGGCGGATGGTGCTGTTCCGTGGCGGAACTGATGCGTTTCGTCGCTTCCATCGACGGCCGTCCGGGTGTGCCGGATATCCTTTCCAAGGAGAGTGTGGGCAAGATGACGGAATATGTGGATAAGCATACCTTCTCGTTGGGCTGGAACGATACGGATCCCAAAATCGGCTGGACCCGCAGCGGCAGTTTCTCCGGTACGGCGGCGCTCATCAAGTATTTTTCCCAAGGGGATTGCTGGATCTTGGTTACCAACACCAGCACCTATCGGGGCCACCATTTCAGCCGGCGAATCTCCCTTTTCTTTTCCGAGTGCCGTCGAGACTTTCTCCGTCAGTTGTCCGGCAAAGATTTGTTCTATCCCGACGTGCGCGAATAGGAAAGGATTGACTATCTTTGCAGCGCATGCAAGTTTTTACCCAACATATTCTGCAATGGTTTGATGTCCATGGCCGGGATTTGCCGTGGCGTCGGGACCGTCAGCCCTATGCCATCTGGTTGTGTGAAATCATCATGCAGCAGACGCGCATCGCCCAGGGAACGGCCTATTGGGAGCGTTTTATGCAAACTTATCCCCGGGTGGAGAACCTGGCGGCAGCCAGTGAAGATGACGTTTTGCGACTATGGGAAGGGCTGGGCTATTACAGCCGGGCCCGCAATCTGCATACGGCGGCCCGTCAAATTGTTCAAATGGGCGGTTTCCCGAACACGCTGGAAGGAATCAAGAGCCTCAAAGGGGTGGGGGATTACACCGCTGCCGCCATTGCTTCCATTGCTTACGGGCTTCCGGCCGCCGTCGTGGACGGCAATGTCTATCGGGTACTGGCCCGCTATTTCGGTATAGAAACCCCTGTGGGCAGTACGGCGGCCAAGAAGGAATTTACCGACCTTGCCCAAAGCCTGCTGCCGGAAGACCGCCCCGGAGACTTTAACGAGGGAATGATGGATTTCGGGGCGATGGTTTGTACGCCGGCCGCTCCGGATTGTGCGCAATGTCCTTTGAGAGAGGGTTGTTTTGCCTATCGCAGGAATCGGGTCGAGACCTTGCCTGTCAAAAAAGAAGCGGTGGCGGTCAAGGAGCGTTTTCTTGTTTATATTTATATAAAGAGTAAGGGAGAGGTGGCTATTCACAAGCGCCCGGCCGGGGATATCTGGCAGGGATTGTGGGAGCCTTATCTGATGGAGACGGCGGACGCCCAAGCCCAAGCGGCCGCCGGTTCACAGTCCGTCCTTCCGTCCTGGGCCGACGGTGCGAGGCTGTTGCGTGGAAAAGTGCGTCATCAACTCACGCACCGCACGCTCTATGCCGATTTCTATCTCCTTGAAAAGGACGCCCGTCCGTCGCTGCCCGACGATTACCGCTGGGTCAAAGAAACGGAGCTTGACCGTTACGCCAAGCCCCGTCTTATCGAAATTCTGCTGGAAAGCTTATAAAATCTGCGGCAGGAATGTGCTGATGATGAGCACGACCAGTCCGCATACCAGAACGGCAATCGTTTTTCCCGATACTCCTTTCCATTCTTTGAGGATGATACCCCAGACGTTGGAAAAGACCACGTTCAGCGACATCAGGATGCACCAGCTGAAGGTAATCAGTGCAGGGAAGTCCGTCAGGAAACCTTTGCCCAGGCTCAGTCCGAAGAACTGGCTGTACCACAACAGGCCGGCCAACGCACAGAAAAGCAGATTGTTGCCCCAGAGGTCCCCGCGGCTGTAATCGCTCCAGGTTTTGTTGCGGCCGTTCTGATAGAGGCAATAGATAGCATTGGTGATAAAGCCTCCGAAGGTGACCAGCAACGTAGCCGGAAGGCTCTTGAAAATGTCCGGTGTGTTCTCCCAGGCGAGCGGTTCTCCGAAGCTCAGGCCGATGGCGAAGCAGGCGCTCATAAAGCCGGCCAGCAGGGCGACGAGGATCCCTTTGCTGAAATTAAAGTCCTTGATGGCTTTCTTTTTCTCTTCTTCCGGCAGACTGGCTGATTTCATCGCACCCGCTACGCCGATGATGGCGATACCGATCAGTGTCACTACGACGCCGATGATGACCGCACTGGTCAGGTCGTTGGCGTGTCCGGTGAAAACCGGGCCGAGGATGGCGCCCAAGCCGGCGCAGGTACCCAGCGCGAGGCTTTGCCCGAGTGCGACTCCCAGGTAGCGCATGCTCAGGCCGAAGGTCAGTCCTCCGATGCCCCAGAGCATGCCGAAGAAGATGGTCAGCAACGCGGCTTTGGGATGAGCGGCCAGCAGGGCGAACAGGCTTTCACCCTCAGGAATGGCCAGCAGCGCTCCCAAAAGGGGAAACACCAGCCAGGCGAATACACCCTGGACCAGCCAGTAACTTTCCCAGCTCCACGCTTTGATTTTGTTGATGGGAACGTAGCAGCTCGATTGGCAGAATGCGCCAATGGCGATGATCAGTAAACCGAAAATTAAATTCATAATTATGCGTTTTTAGGATGGATCTTTCTCTTGCCCGGAAATTTGCTGCTTTTCCCATTCGGATAGTTTGCGTCCTTTCTCTTTGAAATGGTCGAATCCTTCGCCGAATACATTGGACACGTTGGTGATATAGACAAAGGCGTCCGGGTCCAATGCTTTGATATAGCGGAGCAGCATGGTAATGTCGCGCCTGCGGGTAATCACCAGCAAGACTTCTTTTTCTTCTTTTGTGTACCATCCCTGCGCGTGCAGTAATGTGGTTCCTCGTTTGAAATCGTAGACAATCGCATCCGCAATCTCCTTGTATTTCCTGGAGAAGATCATCACTTGGATGGAACGACGGGCACCCGAGAGGAAGAAATCCGTCGCGTATCCGTCCACGGTCACGATGATGAAACCATAGACCACGGTGGCGAAACGGGCGGAAGCCGACAGGGCTTCTCCATCGGAGTTGTAGGAGGGTACGAAAAGGGCGGAAAAGAGGATGATGAAATCAACGATCATAATGACCTTTCCGGGAGAAACGTTTCGCTTTTTGTTGACGATCAGTGCGATGATGTCCGTTCCTCCGGTGCTTCCCCCTTGGGCGAAGGTCAGCCCGATGGAGGTGCCGATCAGGCTGCCGCCGATGAGCGCGCAGAGCATTTTTCCGTTCGATAGAACGAATTCCTCGATGAACTCGTGCGGAATGAGACCGGGGATGACTTCAAAAGCAGCCGAGGCCAGGAGTATCGCATAGATGGTCTTTCCGGAGAAGGCTTTTCCCAGGACTTTCAAGCCGATGATCAGCAAGATCAGGTTGATGATAAAATAGGCGGTACCGACGCCGACAGCCCCTTTGGTCGCATAATGGATGATGGCACTGATACCGGACACGCCTCCTCCGACAAAATTTTGCGGCATCAGAAAAACGCACCAGGTGGTCACATAGACCAATACGCCGAGGGTAATCAAGGCATATTCTTTCAGGATGGTTCCCGCATCTCTTTTCAATAAATCCATAATACAAATCTCTACTTCCAACTTCGAATGCAAAGATAGTTTCTTTTTCCGTATCTTTGCACGTTAAAGTAAAAACCCTATGTCCGAAGAATTGAATATTGTTGGCGATTTGGCCGTCATCCTGATGGCTTCCGGTGTTTGTACAATCCTCTCCAAGGTGTTGAAACAACCGCTTATCCTGGGTTATATCATTGCCGGTTTTCTGGTGGGTCCTCACGTGCATCTTTTTTCCGATGCGGGAATCACCGATACACATTCCGTCCACCAATGGTCTGAAATCGGTATTATCTTCCTCTTGTTCGGATTAGGGTTGGAGTTCAGTTTCAAGAAATTGCTCAAAGTGGGCAGTGCGGCCTTCATTACGGCCGGTATCAACTGTCTGGGTATGTTTGTCATCGGTCTGATGACCGGAACGGCACTCGGTTGGGAAATGATGGAAGCCATCTTCCTGGGCGGTATGCTCTCGATGAGTTCCACCACGATTATCATCAAGGCTTATACGGAAATGGGGCTCAAGCAAAAGCCCTATGCGCCTCTGGTCTTCGGTATCCTGGTGGTGGAAGACCTGATAGCCGTTTTGCTGATGGTGCTGCTCTCCACCTTGGCGGCATCCAACCGTTTCTCCGGAGGAGAGATGATGTTTGCCATGCTGAAACTGTTCTTCTTCCTGATTTTGTGGTTTCTGGTGGGTATTTATGTCATCCCGACCTTGCTCAGGAAGTTCAAATCCTATATAACGGAAGAGATTCTGCTTTTGGTGAGCATCGGTATGTGTTTCGGTATGGTCACCCTCGCCAGTTCCCTCGGTTTTTCTTCTTCCCTGGGTGCCTTCGTCATGGGTTCCATTTTGTCGGAGACAATGGAAGGGGAGCGTATCTCCCGTCTGACCGCTCCGCTCAAAGATCTTTTCGGTGCCGTCTTCTTTGTCTCGGTCGGTATGATGGTGGACCCGGCCGTTATCGTGAACCACTGGCTCCCTATCCTGATCATTACCTTGGTGGTCGTCATCTTTATGTTCCTTTTCTCCATGATCGGGGCCTCCCTTTCGGGAAAAGGACTTTCTACTTCCACCCACACGGCGATGAGCTTGCTCCAGCTGGGCGAATTTTCTTTCATCATTGCCGGAATGGGCGTTTCGCTGGGCGTTCTTCGCAATGATATCTATCCCATCATCATCGCCGTCTCGGTGATTACCACTTTTACCACGCCTTATATCATCAAGGCGGCGGACCCGATGGAGCGTTTCCTGCGCAATCATTTGCCCAAAGGCTTGCTCGCGCGCATCGATCATGAAGATGTCAGCCAGAAGGCATCTTCCAAGGCGGAGGAGAATCAGTGGCGCTCCTTGCTCAAATCCTATGCGCTGCGTGTGCTTCTGTACTCGGTTTTGCTTACCGCCATTGCGATGGCGTCCTATCGATTGTTCCCTTCTTTGATTCATTCGATTTTCCCTTCTATCCCGGATGATTTCGTGGGGATGATTGTCGCTGTCCTGACCCTGATTATTATGGTGCCGTTCCTCTATGGCCTGGCCATCTCCGGCTCTTCCATCAAAAAAGACGCCTCTCGTCTGATGAAGGAGAATCCGGTCGCTACCTGGCGTGTGCTGGCGCTGATGGTGTTGCGTATCCTGATTGCATCGGCCTTCTGTATTTCGGTCGTCTTGTCCAATGTCAAGTTGTCCGGAGCCGCCATTCTGGGCGTCATCATTCTTTTCCTGACCATTTTCCTGGTGCTGCGCGTGAATTTCCATAAATTTGCCAGTATCGAGGACCGATTCTTCGAGAATCTCAATCAAAAGGAAATCCAGGCGCGCAAAGAGCGTCCGGTGGCCGCTTCCGTGCAGCGCAAATTGTCTGCTTACGACATCCGTTCGCTACGAGTGGATGTTCCCCAGGAGTCCGTTTATGCCGGTAAGGCGTTGCGGGAAATAGGTATCCGCAGGGAGTCAGGGGCAAACATTATCAAGATTCTTCGGGGGAAATGCAGTATCCTCATCCCTTCGGCCGATGAGGTCATTTATCCGGGTGATGCGTTGCTGGCCATAGGCACGAGCGAGCAGCTGGCCCGTTTCACCGAACTGATGAAAGCTACTGTCGAAGTGAATAAGGAGCAACAGGCGGAATTCAGCCTGGAGTGCTTCGTACTGGATGATTCGTCCTTCCTGACGGGGAAGACCTTACGTGAGGTCAAACTGCGTGATGCCGGCTGTATGGTCGTCGGTATCCTGCGGGGCGAGGAGATGATCACCAATCCTTCCGCTGATTTGTGCTTTGCAGCCGGCGATGGCGTCTGGATTGCCGGCGAGAAAAATAGCGTCGCCTGGTTTGGCGGGGAGAAATAACGGAACCGACAGAAGTCCGTTACTCTCCCAGCTGAATCTCTATCGGCGATGTGGCGGAGACGGGGAGCCAAAGGATGAGGCTGGGGCCGTCCCAGGCCTGATGGATACCCGCCTTGCCTGTCGTGAACTCCTTGCCATCCACTTTGATGCTTGCAGGCGCTTCACCGACACCGGCGAAAATCAGGCAAAGGCCTTCCACCGGGCTTTCCGCAGATGCTTCCACCCGAATCGTTCCGCTTGCCTTTGAGCAAGCTGCTTCCCCGCTGTTTTTCACGATATATGCCCTTTGGGTGACATCGTAAGGTACCTCGGTTCCGTTCAGGCTCATCTTCGGGGCGCGCAGCCACGACTTGGCCAGCGGCAGCAGCGAAGCGGCATCGCCGCGTGTGCAGCCGCAGAGCATCAACTTCGTCATCTTGTTTCCTTCGAGGCTGTGCGGAGCATTGTACTGAGTAGCCGTATAGGTATGGGATGCAGCGTCGGGTTGGCACGCATAGCGGCCGATGATATAATCCTGACAGACCGGCCAGTGGTTGCGCCAGGGGAAGAGGGAGAATTCGGACCAATGACCGGCATAACGGTCGATGCGCGGCCCGTTCTCACCCTTCTCGTTGAGGCCGGGGCCGTCTTCCAGAATCAGGTACGGGTTCCACTCGCTCTTGAGGTAGGTCACCTGGATATTGGCACCCTTGAGGGCAGGCTCGTCCTGCCGCGCTTTCCCCTCGAAGTCCCAGCCGTATTCGGCACTGCGGCCGTCCATCGCGGCGACAGACATGATCCGAGAGGCATCCAGTACATCTTCCGGCCGCTGGGACGGGTGCAGGACCTGCAGGCTCTGGCACCATTCGTACCAGCGGGTCAGGTTGGAGCTCCAGACATCCATCCGTCGCACTCCCGTTCCGTCCGGGTAGAAAATATAGGTCTCATCCGAGCAGTCGCCCCACTGGCTTTCCTCGCTCTGGTAAGGGATTTTCTGGTTCACGCCCACCGGCAGGTTGCGCCATACGACGACCGTGCGGGCTGGAGTGTTCTCGAGGATGCGGACGCTGGAAAAGTCCGCGTGTTTGTCGCTCATGCTCTCGGGACATCCCCAGCCGGTGACTTTGGAGCGCTCGAGAAATTCATTGCACATCCAGTTCCCTTTTTCCGTGACAAAGCAAGGGGCATAGGATATTCCTTTCCAGAACACCACTTTCCAAGGCTGTTCTTCCCCAAATCCCACCACAACGTCGGGGAGTTGGCTTCTCCAGCGATGGTCGAATACGGGATAATAGCGGAGGGGAATATACCAGGATCCGAATGCGAGTTTGTCGGGACCCGACGGCAGCACGCGCTCTTCGAAGCCGGCCACATCGGTCCCGGGGGCGGCGGGACGGACGAATTTTTCTTTCAAAATCCGGGAATAGGCATCCCTGCCCTCCGTAATGTTCAACTCGTCGACAGTCCCGTCAAAAGAACTGTAGATGGGGATGCTCTTGTTTTCATAAAACGAGGGGACCGTCACGGGCGTACGGCCTATCCACACGTCGTACGACTCCTGGTTGACGGACGGGAGTTCAAGCGGCAACTTGCCAACTTGTTTGCCGTCGATGGCCAGGTACAGGCCGGAGCCGCTTCGAAACAGGGCGGTAAGGCGCGACCACTGCCGCAGCGGCAGTCCTTCAGGCGAGCAGACCTCCTGCCATTCTCCGGCGCAAGCCACCTGGAAATGGACTTTTCCCTGCGCGTCCATCCAGAGCGACCAGCCGTCGGGCGCATCCGTCCGCTGCCGGCAGACCACCGGGCACGGGCTTTTGGGAAACGCAAGGGGACACACCCACACATCCACGGTAAAATGCCTCTTCGGGGCTACGACTTCGGCGGCGGGTAGTACGATACGGGAATCAAAGCCATCGAAAAAAGCGGCTTGTCCGCTGACACCGGGCGCTGTTCCATCATTGAACGGAAGGGAAAGAAGGGCCGCAATGGCGGCTTGAAG
>CACZWF010000008.1:0-2581 GCA_902784785.1 uncultured Bacteroidia bacterium | reverse complement strand
TGGATGCAGATACGCTCCGCATCGGCAATGCTTGTATTGAACGCGCTTTTGCTTGGAACGGCGGCGCGCTCCGTACGCTGTGGGTGAAGGATCTTGCCATCGGACGGACCTTGGTTTCCACGCAGGAAGCGCCTGATTTCCAATTGATCAAGGCCTCCCCGGAGAATGCCCGGATGGAGTTGATGGAAGTCCCGGAGGGGAAATGGACCCCGGCGGCCCTCATTGTACGGATTTCCTACGGACTGGGGCAGGTACAGGTGCGCCGGGAGTACCGGATTTGCGAGAATGTTCCCGCCATTGCCTGCGATACCTACCTGAAAGGCGTGTGGGACGGAGAAGGGGAGAAGCTCCCGGTGCTGGACCAAGTTTATTTTCTCAGCAAGCATTGGCACTACAAATCGGTGGAATACAAAGACCTCACCGATCATCACAACAACCTGGTGGAAGTACATTCCTTCCTTTCCTACCGTGCCAGGAACTGGGATGGCAACCTGCTGTTGGCGCGTGATGAATGGACGGGAGACGGATTTTTCTTCCTCAAGGAGGGACCCTGCTCCGATATGCAGTTGGGTGGCAAAAACGGAGACTTCCGGATTAAATATGGCCGCTGTCAGGTGACGGGCATCGGCTTCTCTCCGGAAGACCTGCTCCCGGATGAGTGGACCCGCCTGTATGGCTGTGTGCTGGGGGTGTCCGGCCGTGATGAACTCTCCGAAGCGCTGGCGCTTCGCGCTTATCAGAAATCGCTCCGTCGCCAGTTGGATATGGTGATGATGAATACCTGGGGTGACCGCAGCCAGGACGGGCGGGTGAGTGAGGCCTTCTGCTTGCAGGAATTGGATAAGGCAGCCCGTCTGGGAATCACGGTCTTCCAGATAGATGATGGTTGGCAGGTGGGCAAGAGTCCCGCATCCGTGGTGAAAGGTGGTTCTTTCGATGATATCTGGAAAAAAAGCGGCTATTGGGATGTGGATCCGGTCAAATTCCCGCACGGGCTGATTCCCATCGTGGAAAAAGCGAAAAAACTGGGTATCGAGCTTGGTCTGTGGTTCAATCCCAGCGTGCAAGACGATTTGGCGGATTGGGAAAGGGATGCCGCGGTCCTCACCAGCCTTTGGAAACAATATGGCATCCGCATCTTCAAGATAGACGGCCTGATTCTTCCCAGCAAGACCGCGGAACGCAATCTTCGGAAGATGCTTGACCGCGTACGGGAAGAGACGAAAGATGAAGTCATTTTCAATCTGGACGTCACCAACGGTCGGAGAATCGGCTACAACTGGTTTTCCGAATACGGCAATATCTTTCTGGAGAACCGTTACTCCGACTGGGGCAATTATTACCCCTACAAGACCTTGCGCAACTTGTGGCAACTGGCCCGCTATGTGGCGCCTGAGCGCTTCCAGATAGAGTTTCTGAATCCCTGGCGCAACGCGGACAAATATCCGGCGGGAGACCCTTTTGCACCGGCTCACTACGCCTTCGACTATTTGGCGGCCATCAGTTTTGCCGCGCAGCCCCTGGCCTGGATGGAAGCCTCCAATCTTCCGGAGGAAGGTTTCGAGACGGGTGACTTGCTTCGCCGATGGTATGCCTTGGCCGCGGACTTTCATGCCGGAACCATCCTTCCCATCGGTGAGGAACCTTCTGGACGTTCCTGGACGGGTTTCCAGTCCATCGTCAGTCCGAAACAGGGCTATCTGCTGGTTTTCCGCGAGGATACTTCCGACGCATCTACTTCGCTAAAAACCTGGCTTCCGGAGGGATGCCAGGTTCGTTGTAAAAGCCTGATGGGAAACGGTAAGAACTTTAAAGCAAAGGTCGGGGCCAACGGCTTGCTTCCCGTCAAGCTCCCGACCGTTCGCTCTTATGCCCTTTACGAATACACCATAAATTAGTTGGCCTGATAGGCGCCCGGCCACCAAGAGTCGGTCCCGCGGGCGGTTCCGCACTGGTCCTTGTCAATGGCTCCCAGGGTGGTATCCAGCCAGGTCTTGAAGTCGGCGCTTCCGTTGCCCACCTGGGTGGCAAAATCAGAGGCGGAAATGGCGGTGTATCCTCCGCTGAGCGTACCGTTCCAGGTATAGGTGTTGTTGTCGGTGCTCCAGGCCAGGGAACCGAGGTTGGAAGCCGTCTTGTTCCCGGTATCGCCGGACGCGGTGTAACCGCCGCTGGAGTTGCCTTTCTGGCTGTACACGTTGTTGTATCCCTTGGCAACGACGTTGGTTGTCCACCATGCGTATTGGCTCGAATTGCCCTTGTCGATGATGAGGTTGTTGATGAAGTAGCCGGTCTTCCCGTCCTTCATGTCCAGGATATACATAATCTCCTCGTCATTGGTGAGCTCGGTCAGCGAAGAGCCCGTCCGGCAGCAGCCGATAAGCGAACAGTTGCTGATGACGCACTCTTCCAGATGCTTGACGTTGTCGGAACTGGCCGAAGTTCCATCGTCGCTGGCCCTGTTCCCGTCAACATACACCCAGTTTGCGCAGTCCGCTACATTCTGTAAGGTGTAGGTGTTGTCGTTGAAGCTGCAGTTGTTCATGCAGAACTTCTTCGTCCTTGCCACAAAGATAGTCGT
>CACZWF010000007.1 GCA_902784785.1 uncultured Bacteroidia bacterium | reverse complement strand
ACTGGCGCTTCTGGTGGTGTACAGGCTTCTCGCCAATCTTGTCGAAACCGGCATTCTTGGCCAGATAGGGGATGAAACGGTGCATCTCGCCAAATACCTCGATATTCTTCACCACCTCCTTGCGATAGGCCTTCAGTCCGCAGTTGAAGTCGTGCAGGTTCTTGATACCGCTCACCTTGCGGGTGGTGGCGTTAAAGAGCTTGGTGGGGATGGTCTTCGACAAGGGGTCGCCCTGACTGCGGTTCTGCTTGTAGCCGCTCACCAGGTCGTAACCGTCTTCCTTGATCATCTTGTACAGTTCAGGAATCTCGTCGGGTGAGTCCTGCAGATCGGCATCCATCGTGATGACTACGTCACCCTGAGCCTCCTTGAAGCCACAGTAGAGCGCAGGGCTCTTGCCGTAGTTGCGACGGAACTTGATGCCTTTGACGTGATCTGACTTCTCTGCCAGTTCGCTGATGACTTCCCATGAGCGGTCGGTAGAGCCGTCGTTCACGAAAATGACTTCGAACGAAAAGTTGTTCTGGGTCATCACACGCTCTATCCAACTGTACAGTTCTGGAAGCGACTCATCCTCATTATATAAAGGTATTACTACAGATATATCCATAAGTTTTTCTTGATTTATGGCTGCAAAGGTAGTGCAAAATGCGCAAAAAGCAAAATAAATCGCAATTTATTTGCGGGATAACAAAAAAAGAGTTACCTTTGCAGCCGCAAAAGACGGGCAGTCCTGCACGGCCAGCTCCCTCGGAATCCCCCAGGATGGGAACATAGCAAGGGTACTTGGTTGTAGCGGCGCGATGTAGACCGCTGCCCACCCGCCTCTTTAGCTCAGTTGGCCAGAGCACGTGATTTGTAATCTCGGGGTCGTTGGTTCGAATCCGACAAGAGGCTCACCCAAATCTTATTCCGCATGAAACAGGCTATGATTCTGGCTGCAGGCCTGGGCACACGATTGAAGCCCTTGACGAATACCATGCCGAAGGCGCTGGTACCTGTCGGAGGCACGCCACTGCTCGACCTGAATATTCGCCGACTCATGGCACAGGGCTACGACCGTTTTGTAGTCAACGTGCACCATTTTGCCCAACAGATTATCGACCATGTCGCCCAACAGGACTATGCGCCCCTTGTACATTTCAGCGATGAGCGCGATGAACTGCTTGAGACGGGTGGGGCACTCAAGAAGGCCCAGATGCTGTTTCATGATGATTCTCCCATTCTTATTCACAATGTCGATATCCTCGATAATATCGATTATGCATGGCTGTCGCATCAGCATCTGGCCGATGAGGATGCGGTGCTCGTCGTGAGCCGTCGTAAGACCAAGCGTTATCTGCTCTTCGACAATGCCATGCGCCTGATGGGATGGACGAATATTGAGACGGGTGAGGTGAAGTCGCCCTACGAGTATGTACGTCGTACGGGGCTCTCCCAGCATGGTGAGCCGCTTAGCATGTTTGCCTTCTCTGGCATCCACAGCTTCTCGCCACGCCTGTTCCCACTGATGGATCGCTTTCCTGAGCGTTTCCCCATCATCGATTTCTACCTCAGCGTTTGTCACCGCTCCCATATCGTAGGACTCGTCAAGGACGATCTTCAGGTTCTTGATGTTGGCAAACTCGACTCGCTCGACCAAGCAGAACAATTTATCAAACAACTATAGACATGCAAAAAATAATCATTCTCGATTTCGGATCGCAGACTACGCAGCTGATTGGCCGTAGGGTGCGCGAGCTTGATACCTTTTGCGAGATTCTTCCCTACAACAAGTTCCCCTTCGGAGACCCGGATGTCATCGGCGTCATCCTGAGCGGTTCGCCGCTGAGCGTGTACGCCTCCGACGCCTTCCGTCCCGATTTGACCGGCATTCTGGGCAAATACCCCGTGCTGGGCATCTGCTACGGCGCCCAATACCTGAGCTGGTCGCACGGCGGCAAGGTGGAGCCAGTGGGAACGCGGGAATACGGCCGGGCCGCCCTGTCGGTGCTGGATCAGGACTGCCCGCTGTTCAAGGACTTCGAGCCAAACTCCCAGGTCTGGATGAGCCACGGAGACTCCATCACGGCCATCCCCCGAGGCTGGCGCAAGGTGGCCTCCACCGGAAGCGTGGAATATGCCGCGTTTGAGGGCTCGTTTGACGCCGACGGGGCTACGGTCGCGGGGTCGGCATCGGATGGGGCGTCCAGCGGCCCGGCGGCCGGCGGTGCCAAGGCCTGGGGCGTGCAGTTCCACCCCGAGGTGGTGCACAGCCTCCAAGGCAAACTTTTGCTGGAAAATTTCGTCGTAGGCATCTGCGGCAGCCGCCGGGAATGGACCTCCGACTCCTTTATCGAAAGCACGGTCGCCGAGTTGAAAGCCCAGTTGGGCGAAGACAAGGTGGTGCTGGGCCTGAGCGGCGGCGTGGACTCTTCCGTCGCGGCCGTCCTGCTCAACAAGGCCATCGGCTCCCGCCTGACCTGCATCTTCGTGGACCACGGCCTGCTGCGCAAGAATGAATTCCGCGATGTGATGCGCGACTACCAGGGGCTCGGCCTCAATGTGGTGGGCGTGGACGCATCGGAGCGTTTCTACAAGGACCTCGCCGGCGTGACCGACCCGGAGCAGAAACGCAAAATCATCGGTGGGGATTTCATCAAGGTCTTTGATGAGGAAGCCTCCAAAATCCAGGATGTGAAATGGCTGGCGCAAGGCACCATCTACCCCGACCGCATCGAGAGCATGAACATCACCGGCAAGGTCATCAAAAGCCACCACAATGTGGGCGGTCTGCCGAAAACGATGCAACTCCAGCTCTGCGAGCCGCTGAAATGGCTGTTCAAAGATGAAGTACGGGCCGTCGGACGCAGGCTGGGCATTCCCGACCACCTCATCGGCCGGCATCCTTTCCCGGGCCCGGGCCTCGCCGTACGCATCATGGACGATGTCACCCCGGAAAAAGTCCGCATTCTGCAAGAGGCGGACGCCATTTTCATCAACGCCCTGCGCGAATGGAAACTTTACGACAGCATCTGGCAGGCGGGCGTCATTCTCCTGCAAGACCGCAGCGTGGGCGTGATGGGAGACGAGCGCACCTTCGAGAGCGCCGTCGCCCTGCGGGCCGTCACCAGCGTCGATGCGATGACCGCCGACTGGGCCGACCTCCCCTACCCTTTCCTCCAGAAGGTCAGCAACGACATCATCAACAAAGTCAAAGGCGTCAATCGCGTCTGTTACGATATTTCCTCCAAACCCCCTGCAACCATCGAATGGCTGTAGAGTAGCGACACTTTTTAACTGGCACCCAAATGATTGACAATCAGTATTATATACAAAACGACTTGCCCGATTTGGGGTAGGTCGTTTTATTTATCTTTTTATATTTCAATCTGTTATATGCCATACTTTATGACCAGGCGTTTCTCTCTCCTTTTCCTGCTCGTCGCGATTTCCTGCACGCAGAACATCGATTTCGTGAACCCGTTCATCGGAACGGACTACAACGGCCACACCTTCCCCTGCGCCTGCTATCCCCTCGGCTACATTCAGGCCGGCCCCACCACCGGGATGCAAGGCTGGGACTATTGCAGCGGCTACCGCCACAGCGACACCCTGATGCTGGGCTTCACGCAAACCCGCCTCAACGGCACCGGCTGCGCCGACCTGGGAGACCTGATGGTGATGCCGTTCTCATCCGCCGCCCGGGAGAACTACGCCAGCCTGATGGACAAGTTCAGCGAAAAAGCGACGCCCGGTTACTACAGCGTCCACCTGAAGGAAAACGCCGTGACGACGGAAATCACCAGCAGTCCGCACGTGGCCTTCTACCGTTTCACTTACGACGGCAACCTGCGTAACCTCTATCTGGACTTCAACAGCATCGTGGGACGCAACAGCATTCTTTCCTCCGAGGTCAAGGTGCTGGACAACAACCGCATCGAAGGATGCCTCAAAGCCAAAGGATGGGTGAAAAGAAGTTATTGTTTCGCCATCAGCCTGGACACGGATTTCGCCTCGATGGACACCCTGGCCACGGACGAATCCCTGAACGCCCCCCGCTATGCCCTGCATTTCCCGGAAGCGGGCAAACCCGTCCAAATGAAAATCTCTTTTTCCACCGTCAGTACGGAAGGCGCTTGGGAAAATATGCGCACCGAAGTGCCGGGATGGAGTTTTTCGAGTGTTCTCGCCAAAACCCGGGACGAATGGGAAAAAGTGCTTTCCCTGATTGACATCGACGGCTCCGACTCCCAGAAAACCAATTTCTACACGGCCCTCTACCACCTGTATATCCAACCGAACAACATCGCGGATGTGGACGGACGCTACAACGGCGCCGACAACCAGATTCACACCGCCGAGACGGGCCGCCATTTCTCCACCCTCTCGCAATGGGACACCTTCCGGGCCGCCGACCCGTTCTACAACCTGATGACCCCCGAATTTGGCGGTGAACTGGCCGTGAGTATGATCCAGCAGTGCGAAGAACAAGGGTTCCTGCCCATCTGGGCGCTGTGCGGCAAAGAAAATTATTGTATGATCGGCAACCATTCCGTCCCCCACGTGGTGGACGCCGCCTTGATGGGACTCCCGGGCGTGGACGCGGAAAAGGCTTATGCAGCCGTCCGCCAGTCGCTGACCGTCTCCCATCGCCGTTCGGACTGGGAACTCTATGACCAATACGGCTACTTCCCCTGCGACGCAGGCTTCAACGAATCCGTCTCCAAGACCCTGGAATGCGGCTTCGACGACTACTGCGCCGCCCTGCTGGCCGAAAAACTGGGCAAGACGGAAGACGCCGAATTTATCTTCAAACGCTCACAATACTACCACACGCTGTTCGACCCGTCCACCGGCCTCGCGCGCGGAAAACAGAAAGATGGACAATGGCGGGAACCCTTCTTCCCCTTCAGCTATGCCCACGACTACAAAACCGGCGGTGATTACACCGAAGGGAACGCCTGGCAATACACCTGGCACGTGCTGCAGGATGTGGACGGACTCATCGCCGAACTGGGCGGAAAAGAAGCCTTCGTCGAAAAACTCGACTCCCTCTTTGTCTTCTCCCCCGACGAGGGTCTGACCGGCCGCGTCCCGGACGTCTCCGGACTCATCGGACAATACGCCCACGGCAACGAACCCAGCCACCATGTCGCCTACCTCTACACCCTGGCCGACCGTCCCGACAGGGCGGCGGAAGTCATCCGGGAAGTGTTCAACCGCTTCTACACCCCGACCCCGGACGGCCTGTGCGGCAATGAAGACTGCGGCCAGATGTCCGCCTGGTACCTGTTCTCCGCCTGCGGCTTCTACCCCGTCAACCCCGTCAGCGGCGAGTACATCCTCGGCGCCCCGCAAATCCCCAGCGCCACTTGGAACCTCCCCAACGGCAAGCAGCTGAAAGTCGTGGCGAAAGGCCTGGACGCCTCTCACCTCTACGTCTCCTCCGTCACCCTCAACGGCCAAGCCCTTACCGACCGCATCACCCGCGACCAAATTCTCGCCGGCGGCACCCTCCTCTTCACGATGTGCTCCAACGAGGAGTAACAAAAGATGCCCGGTCGAGGCCGGGCATCACGTAATAATTTCTTAAAGTATCTTATTTCACGCGGAAGGAGGCTTCGGAGCGGATATCGCGGGAAGACGCGGCGACGAGGGCCTTGTAAGACCCGGCGTCCACCACCCACTGATGCGCGTCGGCATCGAAGCGGGCAAGCGCGTCGCGGTCGAAAGTGATGCTGACCGTCTTGGTCTGACCCGGCTCCAGCCATACCTTCTCAAAGCCCTTGAGTTCCTTCACCGGACGGTCCACCGCCGGCTCGCAAGCGCTCACATACAGCTGCACGACTTCGGCGCCCGCCACCTTGCCGGTATTGGTCACGGGGACTTTCACCGTCATCTGCTTGCCCATCGTACCGGAAGAAAGGCTCGCCTTGCCGTATTCAAAAGTGGTGTAACTCAAACCATAGCCGAAAGCCCAGAGCGGCGTCACATCCTGCTTGTCATACCAGCGGTAGCCCACATAGATGCCTTCGTCATAATAAGCCTGCCAAGTACCCGGCGTCTCCTCGATGCCCGGATATTGTCTTTCGGTCTTGACAGGGCCGTCCGCCAGCTCACGCGGGAATGTAAACGGAAGTTTACCCGAAGGATTCACCTTGCCCGTCAGCACATCCGCCAACGCATGACCCGTCTCGGAACCCAGATACCAACCCTGCAGAATAGCCGCCACATCGTCCGCAAACGGCATCGCGACAGGAGAACCGCTGAGATTGACATAAATCATATCGGGACGGGCGGCGGCCAAGGCGGCGATCACACCATCCTGTCCGTAAGGCAGATGGTATTCGGTCCGGTCACGGCCTTCGCAATCCTGGTATTTGTTCTTGTTGAGTCCGCCGAAGAAAATCACATAATCCGCACCTTCGACTGCCGCCAACGCATCTGCCAGCAACTGCTTGTCCGAACGAGGGTCGCTCAAATCATATATGCCATAATTATAGTTTCCCGACAACTTCGGCTCACCGACATAGGCACGTTGATAGACCACCTCCGCATCGGGATACGCGTCTTTGATACCCTGCAAAGGAGAAATCTCGTACTTGGTCTTGAGTGAAGAAGAACTGCCGCCCACCACCATCGGACGGATGGCATTTTCACCCAGCACCACGATTTTTCGGGCATCGGCGCGCATAGGAAGCACCTCTCCCGCATTCTTGAGCAGCACGATGCCGGCGCCACCGATCTTGCGACAGTCGGCGAAATGCTCCGGCGAACAGAAAGAACCGTTGTAATCTCCCTGCAAAGTGCGGAAGTTGAGCCGCAACACGCGACGCACCTTGTCGTTCAGGTCGTCCTGCGAATACTTGCCCGCCAGCAAGCCAGCCTTATAGGGCAAAGCCAGGTAGTAGTAATCGTAGGCATTGGCCACATTCTTGTCCACGCCGTTGGTACCGGTGCCGAATTCGAGGTCCAGACCGCTCTCGGCCGCTCCGTCCGTCTCGTGAACGGCGCCCCAGTCGCTGATGACGGCTCCGTCCCAGCCCCATTCTCCTTTGAGGATATCCTTGAGCAAGCGGCTGTTGTGCGAGACATATTTGTTCTGATAGAGGTTGTAGGAAGACATCAACGACCAAGCGCCACCCTCCTGCACCGCCATCTTGAACGCAGGCAAATAGATTTCATACAACGCGCGGTCATCAATATTCACATTGGTATGATGGCGCTGGAACTCCTGGTCGTTCAAAGCATAATGCTTGACGCAGGCCGCCACACCGTTGCTCTGCAGGCCTTGGATATAGGGAACGCACATCTTTCCGGCCAGGAAGGGGTCCTCGCCCATATATTCGAAATTGCGGCCGCAAAGCGGGGTGCGGCAGATGTTCACGCCCGGGCCCAGCAAGACGTTTTTCTTGCGGTAACGGGCCTCTTCGCCCACACTGCGTCCGTACAGACGGGCCAAGTCCTTGTCCCAAGTGGCCGCCAGCGAAGAGAGCACCGGATAGGCGGTGCAGCTGTCGGATGTCCACAGGGCGGATGCCCACTGGTCCCAGAGGGTTTCAGGACGAACTCCGTGCGGGCCGTCGTCGGTCCACAATTCAGGAATGCCCAAACGGGGCACACCGGCGGAAGAAAACTTGGACTGAGCGTGGATGAGCGCGATTTTTTCATCCAAGGTCAATTGTTCCATCACGGCGTCGATCTTCTTTTCCATCGCCTCATCGGCGGAAGTGGAAGAACAACAGGAGGCCAGGAGAAACAGGGCGGGTAAGCCAACGAGCAGAACCCGGAGAGTGATTGATTTTTTCATATTATTGAATAATAAATGTTCCAAAAAATTCAGGGCGATGAAAATCGGGTTGGGGTGTTCCAACGGGCGACCAACTCAAAAAATGGGGGTGAGCCGTCTCATCACCGCACTTATAAATGTTGCCTTTCAGTTGCGCGGGAAGATTCTTCGCGTCCAGGCCAAGCACAGTGTAGGGAATCAGTAAACTCAGCGTCCAATCCCACCGGCCGCCGACTTCATGGCAAGGCCCCTGGACATCGGCCACCCGGATGATTTGTGAGAGCAATTCGGGCGACAGGGGACGTCGGGCGTGACGATCAGGTCCGCAAGCCGCCAGCAAAATGCCGGCCGCATTGACCTCTATATTGACATAATCCGGAGTCTGGGATGCATCTTCCGATGCAGGGGGCAATTGGATAAACAGTTCACAACAACTGTCTTCCCAGATGCGGCCGCCATCCTGCAAGTTTTGCACACGCAAATCCGGCCCGCTGACCGCCCAATGAATGGCCAACGCCTCTTCGGTCCGGCCGATTTTCCCCTGACAGGAAGGAGCTGTCGGAAATGCCTCCAGCCAGTTGACTTCCGAAACAGAAAAGGGCATTCCTTGCTCCAGAAGCACCTTTTCCCAATCACCCCCGGTCAGAAGGGGAATAGCAAGCGTCTTTCCCATATTATTGTTCGATTGATTGCCACCATTCCATCGGGGTCATCCCCTCCAATTGGCGGAAATGACGGTAGAAGGATGCTTCTCCGATAAAGCCTGACTCCTCTGCCACTGCGACCATCACCATTTTTCCGTCCGATTCCCGAATCAGCCGTTTGGCTTCCTCGACACGCAGGCGGTTGATATATTCAGAAAAAGTAAGTCCCAACTGCTGGTTGATGGCGTTGGAAACATAGGTGCGGTTGGTCCCGGCCAAAGCCGCCAAATCCGTGATTTTCAATCCTTGTTTTTTGTACAATTTTTTTTCACGGACCATCGCGTCCAAACGCTGCATCAACTCCGCGTGAAGACCTTCCGGGCTGGCCGACGCATCTTCCTGCGGCTTTTCCACCGCCGGTTCCTCTATCTCTTTATCCGACTCCAACCCCAAATCCCGCATCATATCCTGCGCGGTGAAAGGAAGCCGGGAGGCGACATAACACACGGAAAATAGCAGGGCGCTGAAAAGGAGCGACGGGATGGCCAGCGGGAAACGGCCGGCAAACGCGTCCCGACCGATAATGCTCACCACCGTCGAAAGCAAGGAAGTGATGACGAACAACAAAAGCAGCACCGACAAGTCTTCCAGCGTCTTTTTCTCCGTTTCGGCATAGAAATTCCGAATCGACTTGTTGTATTTACGCAGCAGTATCTGACCCGCGACCAGCGTGTAAAGCACGGTCAGCGGGAAGAAAATTTTATTGCACAGGAACACGCTTTTGACCGCCGACTCACAGCCACCGTTCAAGTAAACAATCAGCGCAAAAAGAAAAACAAACGCGGCGGGCAACAGCAACAGCCAGTCCCGGCGAGCCACCCCCTTCACATCCGCCACCGTTTTCAAATAGAGGAAGAACAAGGGATAGACGGCCAAGTTTACGCCGGCATACAAGACATCGATCAAAGAAAAAGCGGGAGGTGCGTCCAAAAAGTGGACGGCGTGTCCCAAATATAGAAGCGTACTGACGGCCGTAAATAGGCATAACATTCGCCGGTCCGCCGTCCACCCCTTGCGTCCGTCCAGCAAAAAGATGACCGTCCAGATCAGACAGACCGTAAAGGGCAAGACGCATATAACGCTGTACCAGAACATACGCGGGGACGGGCCGTGATGCAAATGATGCTGCGTTTAGACGCTAGCGCATAATGACGGCCTCTCGGTCGGGACCGACGGAAATGACACGCACGGGAACGCCGCACTCTTGTTCAATGAAAGCGACATACTCTTTGAAAGCCTGGGGCAGCGCCTCGTATGTGCGGATGTCGCACAGGCTGGTTTTCCAGCCCTTGAAATCCTGATAGACGGGCTCGACATTCTCGGCGCCGTCGTAAGGGAACCAATCGATTTCCCGGCCGTTCTGCTTGTAGGAAATAGCCACGCGGATGGTGTCGAAATCATCCAGCACATCGGACTTCATCATAATCAATTCGGTCACGCCGTTCATCATCACGGCGTATTTGAGGGCGACCATATCGAGCCAGCCGCAGCGACGGGGACGGCCCGTGGTGGCGCCGAACTCGTGGCCGATCTGACGCAGGCGCTCGCCCGTCTCATCGAACAATTCGGTGGGGAAAGGACCGCTGCCCACGCGGGTGCAATAAGCTTTGAAGATACCGAACACCTTGCCGACTTTCGAAGGGGCGATACCCAGACCGGTGCAGACGCCCGCCGCCATCGTGTTGGAAGAAGTGACGAACGGATAGGTGCCGAAATCAATGTCGAGCAAAGAGCCCTGGGCGCCTTCGGCGAGGATTTTCACATCGTCGCGGAGATACTGGTTCACCGTCACCTCGTTCTCGATGAACTCGAAACGTTTGAGTTGCTCCACGGCGGCCAACCATTTCTGCTCGTACTCGGCGAGGTCGAAAATGAAGTCCGGGTAGAGCGAGAGCATCCCGCAATGTTTGGACTTGAGAGCCTCGTATTTTGCTTTGAAATCCGGGGAAAGAATGTCGCCCACACGCAGGCCGTTGCGGCCGGTCTTGTCCATATAGGCCGGACCGATACCCTTGAGGGTGGAACCGATCTTGGCTTTTCCCTTGGCCGCCTCGCTGGCCGCGTCCAACATACGGTGGGACGGGAGGATGAGTTGGGCGCGCTTGGCAATCAGCAATTTCTTGGAAATGTCGCCGGCCTTGGCCTCGATGTCACGAATCTCGTCCATCAGGATGACGGGGTCGATGACCACGCCGTTGCCGATGATATTGATGGAACCCTGGCGGAAAATCCCCGAGGGAACGGTATGGAGAACGAATCCTTGTCCGTCGAAACGGAGGGAGTGGCCCGCATTGGGACCGCCCTGGAAACGTGCAATCACTTTGTAATCCGGGGTCAGCACATCGACCACCTTTCCTTTGCCTTCATCTCCCCACTGGAGACCAAGAACCACATCTACTTTGCTCATAATTATTATTGGTTTTAGAACAACCTGCGAATTTACGAATAAGCCGAGAGAAAAGCAAATCAAGATTTGGTTTTCCGAGGCGGGAGTAAAACCCGGCGTCAGCCGGAATTTACGAATAAGCCGAGAGAAAAGCAAAAGAAGTTGCTTTTCCGAGGCGGGAGTAAAACCCGGCGTCAGCCGGAATTTACGAATAAGCCGAGAGAAAAGCAAAAGAAGTTTGCTTTTCCGAGGCCCCTTACATCGCGGAAAGATAAGCCATATATTTATGAACCAAGTCCGCTGTCGTCATGATGCCTGAAACAAATCGCTCGTAGTCCAGGCCGGATATTCTTTCCCGTACAGTCGTTCCGTCGTACATCGCTGACAGATAATGAGCGCCTTCCCCATCTTCAATCTGGATATTTTCAAAATGACGCAAAAACTCGTCCGTTTTTACATAATTGATGGCGTATTCAATTTTGCGTGCGTGTCCGGAATAGGGTGAAAGTATGCCCTTTTCGACCAAATCAGCAATATCTCTCAAGGCCGTATCAAGCGATACCGCGCCAAGTCTCGCCCAGTTTTGAGCGGTGAGTTTTGCTTCTTTCCCGTCCAGAAAAATATTCAGCACCTTCCTCTGCCTGTCTGAAAACTTCATTTCAGAAAATTCGCGCCAGAACAATGATTTGTTCAAAATTCCACTCAAAGTAGCCAATGAATCGTCAATGGCCCTTCCCAGACATCCGATATACCATTCCAGCCAGCCGCTGATATCGCCGTTATAACAGAACCTTTGCGTTTTCTCCAAAATGGCATAATAGTCTTTCTTCTCCTTTTCTATTTCTCTGGACATACTGAAGAAACGCCCTCTGCCACAGTCAATGCCAGCCAACGCCATATCTGCGATAGCCCGTCCTATGCGGCCGTTGCCGTCGTCAAAAGGATGAATGCTCACGAAAATAAGATGAGATATGGCAGACTTGATGATGCTGGAAATTCCTGATTCGTTATTGAACCAGTACATAAATTCTTCCATATAGTCATTTACATCAGAAGCGGGAGGTGCCATAAAATGGACCTTCTCACGTCCCATGGAGCCGGATATTACTTGCACATCGTCTTTTCTATAATCGCCGACGGTAGTGGGATAAGAGCCTCTTCGACCAGTGGGAAACAATGCGCAGTGCCATCCGAAGAGGCGTTCTTTGTCAAGCGGGATGTGATAATTGCGTGTTGCGTCAAGCATCATATCAACTACACCCTCCATGAAATGAGAGGAGTTGCCGTTCGTTTGGATATGGGTGACGCCCAGTTGGCGGACGATTGAAGAGCGTACATCCTCCGTGTTGAGATTGATGCCTTCTATTCGAAAGGAGGACACGATATCTTGCGTCAAGATTTCCACGGAAGCTCCAGATCTGTCGTCTTCCGCCAAAGATGCGACTCGCCCGTGCAGAAAGCCAATCTTCGCGCTGACATTTTCAGCAAGCACGGCTATCCTGTCTTTTTCCCAGTCAAAGTGCATCCAGTCGTATCTTTCATATATCCACATCGGCTCTGCGATTATTAATTCGCAGCAAAGGTAGTTTTTTGCGAATAAAAATCAAAATTAATTCGCAAATTTTGCGAGTTAATGGCTGCTTACTTGTGGACGGGACGGATGAAGCCGCCGCAGATGCGTTCAATGTAGTTGTAGTTGTAGCCGCCGTCGTTGCGACCCACTTGCAGCATCAAAGCGCGGGAATCATTCCCGGACTCCAGATCCGCCGACCAGTAGATGCTCATATTGTCGGTCCAGTTTCCGCTGGTCTGATAGTATCCGCTCACGGGCAGGAAAATCCAGTTGCCGCTGGTGCGGCTCTCCACCTTGTAGCCAGGTTGGTCTTTGTAAGTCGTAAAGGTCCATTTGCACTGAACGGGGTCGTAGAGGTTCGCGATTTCTGCACGGGTAGGCATACGCCAGTCGCTGCCCCAGTTGACCGTGGCTGCGTCGTCAATCTCCTCCAAACGAGATAACTGGTTCGAACCGCTCCCGGGATATTTTTTCATCGTAAGGATATGGTCATAGAGGGTATAACCGTTGAAATCGAAATAATCCTCCCAGTTGCCCCAGGTCGTCTTCGTGCTGGTCTCGCCCCAGGCAAAATAGTCGCCCGGCTGCTCGGGCGCCGTGGCGCCGACATTCCAGCTGGACCAGAGCGTCCCGTTGATGTCGACATAGCGTTCGATGGCCGGTTCCGGAAGGTCGGCTCCCCCGATGAGTTTCAGGCGGGCGAAATAAGTCTTCCAAGCGATGGGCGAATAATCCTCGTCCGCTTTTTCCCGATAACTCTTCACCGCCTCCGAAGGGATGTAGATGGGATACGTGCCGACAAAAGTCTTTCCGTTGTCAGAAGGTTGGTATGTCGTACCGGGAACGGGGGTAATGTTTGGAGCCGTCGTAGCCTGGATGGTGATGGAAGTCAGGTCCTTCTGTCCCTCAAAAGCGCTGTAGCCGATGGTCTTCAGCGTCGAAGGCAGGACAAGGTCTCCTTTCAGGAGGTTGAAGCCCAATTCCGGCGCAGACAACCCCATAAAGGCATAAGCACCGATGTATTCCAGCCCCTCGTTGAACGTGATGCTTTCCAGGCCGGAATTGGCAAAAGCGCTTTGCTCAATGCGCTTGATCCAGGACGGAACCGTAAAGGAACGGATCGGGGTGCTGGAGAAGACGCCTGCAGGAATGGCCATGATAGCGGTCGGGAAGTCAAAGGCTTCGATTCTTGTCGCCCCAAAAGCGCTGTTGCCCAAACGCAGAAGGTGTCCAGTGCCGCTTACGCTCTTCAAGGAGAGGGCGCCCCAAAAGGCTTCTTGGTCCACGTCAAGCACCGTATCGGGGATGGTGAAACTCTCGATTTGCGTAGTATTGGCAAACATACCCGCTGAAATGGTGTTGAGGGTGGACGGCAGACTGACCGTTACCTTGCCCGTATAATCGACGCCGTTTGCGAGGATGCCGCCGAGCGAACTCGTTACGCCTTCGGGAATGTTGACGGCGGTCAGTCCGCTGTAGGCAACGCTGATAAGCTTGCCATTCAGGACATAATAGCGCCCGTCTTCGCTCACGCCCTTGCCGGCCATACGGGTGAGTTTGTCGCAGCCATAGGTCGGAGAACGGTAGTAGTTGCCGATGTAGTTGTGCGCGGTCGTATTGTCAAACCAAACGATGTTGTCCGGGAAGGTGATGCGCTCGAGTTGTTTGCAATCTTGGAAGTCGTATTCAAGCAGCGTGGTGACACCGGTGAAATATTGGAACTCATCAAAAGATTTGATATCCGTTTCGAAGAAATAGCGCTCCAGGCGCGTAGGGACGGCCAATTCGGCCGGGGTCAGCCAACCATCGCCGTTGCTGTCCCAATGTTCCTTGCAAATCTGCTCCACCAGCGGGTCCTCAAACTCGATGGCATCTTCCGGCTTTTGCGGTTCCTGCGGGTCGATATTGCCGCCGGGGTTGTCTGTCGGGAGTCCGGGGACATCTCCCTGCCCGGGGTTGTCACCTTGCCCAGGATTTTCACCTCCCGGATTATCACCAGAGCCGGGATCATCACCGGAACCGGGGTCATCTCCTGAGCCTGGATTATCTCCACTGCCCGGATCATCACCGGAACCTGGATTGTCACCGCTGCCGGGGTTGTCACCGCCGCCTCCGGGGAGGTCGGGGACATCGCCGATGCGGGACATCGTGAAGGGCAGAGGGAAGCGGCTGTTGCATTGCATCCAACGGTCGACCGCGCCCTGGTTGCCTTCATATCCGATCGTCATGCCGGGCGCCGACACCAGGGAGGAGACCGTGAGGGTTTTTCTATCCGCAGACAGCGTCAAGGCCGCCAAATCTTGGCTTTCATCATCGACGGAGGTAGGCAATCCCTCATTGATATATTTTCCGCAGAAACGCAGACCGTAAATCTTGTCTGACATCTTCTCTATCAGGGTCTGGGGACGAAGAACCATCCGCTGCTTGGAGCCATCGTAGCGTGCGGTGAGATAGACATCGCGGTCATATCTGTTCAGGAAATAGGTACAAACGGAAGGGCCGATATTGGTCGCGGAAGCCGGCTCATTTGTCTTGGGGCGCTGACTGACGCAAAAACTACTTTTCAAGGTGTCTTCTCTAATCGGAGTTTCCCATTCGCGAACCCAGAAACTTTCGCCTTTTACTTTGTCGGTGATGGTCACAATCCACGACCAAGTCTCATTGCTTTCGTCGGTCGCGGTCACTTTCCACTGGCCGATGAAGAGGGAATAGTCGCCGCCGCCGTCGCCAGTTCCGGGCGTGTCGCTACCGGGGGTATCGCTGCCGCTTCCTCCAGAGGTTCCGCCCTCGTCATCCGGGAGGGACTCCTTGGTACCGGGCTGCAGGACTTTGAGGGTGCGGCTCCCGCTTCCGGCTTTGATGGTAATATCCGCGCTGCGCATCTTCTCGCCGGTATTGGGCTCCACGTTAATGGCGATGCTCGAAGGACCCGCCTCACCGGACATAGGAGAAACGCTCACCCACGACGGGACTGCCTTGGTGCCGGAGGTGATGTCAATCGTCCAACTTTCCGTTGCCGTGAAGTTGACGGTCTCGTCGCCGCCGTCCAGGGCCATTTTCAAACCCTTGTCAAAAAGTTTCTTGGTCGTTTCGTTGACCTGGATGTCGGCCAGATAGCCGCTCAATCCTCCCATCCCGTTGCAGGCGGCCACTACAACCAGCGCCGCCAGCAGCAAACCATGCCATGCCCTTTTCATATCGATTCTTAATTGATTGTTCTTACCTAATAAAGGTTTGCGAAGATACAAAATACCCCTCTCCTCTCGCCATCAAATCGTATAAAACCGACTTTTGTGCAAAATGAGAGTCCCGGGAGAAAAGCCTCAGAATCCGTTAGTCCTCGGCAGGCAGGTAAATGTAGGTGTTGGTCTCGGCTGGAGGGTTGCTCAATCCAGTTCCAGAGACCGTCTCCGTTACAGTTAAGCCAGAATAGCTGTATGAAAAAGTAATCGTAGCTGGTACTGATGGGTTATCAAAATTTTCAAAATATGAATACTCAATATGTCTTGTCTGTAAACGGCCGAAGTCATCGTAAGTCATCTTTTCTGTACACGCATCTACCCGGTAAAAAATGCCCAGTTCAAATACATCGTTGTTCTGTATAGTTGATGACGAGAGTTTATTGTAAACTTTACCGTCGGAGCCGATGAGCAGCCCATCAACATTTTTTAAAATGGCAAATTGCGCGCTGCCCTTAGGGGTCTCATTTTCTTTGTTGTCTTCGATTTTTGCACAGGCATCTTCGATGGCAAGTCCGATTAGGAAGGCGGCGAGCACTGCGCCGAGATTGATAATGAATCGTTTCATAAGTAATTAATGGTTGTTAGGTGGTTTTTAAATATTTTCATTCGGTGATTTGTAGCTGTTTTTGTTCGGTTGTTTGTGATCTACTCAAACAGATTGTCGAGCGTGAGTTGAGCGCTTACGATGCCGGAATGGATGTTTTGTTTGACACCATAGGTTGTAATCATCACCAATTGAAGCGCTTTTTTTGTGCCTGTCGCACCTTTGAAGACAAACAGCTTGTTCCTTAATTTCTCTTCGTATTCTTTGTCGATGACAAACTCATTGACAGAATACTTGGCCTCGCAAATTTGAATCACCGGGTCGCGCCGGTCGATGATAAAGTCAATTTGCGCTTTTGAATCTTCGTATTGTCCGGACCAAGAGGACAAACTTGTCAAAATGCCGGAAATTCCAAGAGACTTTCGAATCTGCGAGATATGATCCTTACAGACCTGCTCGAAGGTATAGCCGGCCCAGACATAGCGGGCGGGATTGTCTAGCGTATGTGTCCAATATTGTTCGTCAAATTGCGTGTTATCGTGAAGGAAACGGAAATAGAAAAGGGTATAATAGTCGCATAACTGGTATACTCGGTCGTTATTTTTCAGCCCAAATGTGTTGTATTCCCGGACAAAATCACAGTCTGTAAGATTTTTCAGCGCTTGGGAAAATGCTCCATTTTGGGGGATGTCGGCGATAGATGCAATCTCTTGTTTTTTTAGTCCGCTCAATTTCCCGGAGAGCGCTCGAATGATTTTCAGGTAGAGTTCCGAGCGCCCGAACAGCGTCTCATACAAAACGGAAAATTCATTCCAAAGCGGCCCCTTCCTGTTGAAAAATATCTGATCCATATTGGAGGAAAGCGGCAATGTACCATCCAGCAACTTCAAGTAATAGGGGATGCCGCCCATTGCCATATAGGCTTGAACGATCTCATAACGGCTCCATTGGAAACCTCTTGAAAGGAGAAATTTCTCTGTTTCCGCCAAGGTGAAAGGGAGAAGATAGATTCTTCGTGTCGCCCTGTTGAACAACCCTCCTGTGTTTTGTAATAATTTCTGTGAAATCCAAGTTGTGGCGGAGCCGCAGACAATCAGCATAATGTCGTCCTGCTGCGCGCCCCAACCATTCCAAAAGGCCTCGAAAGCTGCAAGAAAACCACTTTTCGGCGTATCCATCCAAGGAAGTTCGTCCATAAAGATGACCTTTTTTCTTCCCGAAAAAGGAATGTTCTTCAGCAATTTTTTCAATTCTGCGAACGCCTCTAGCCAATCTGTCGGCGCTTGTTTCCATTCGGCGCCATATTCCTTCAAGGCGAGAACGAAGTTCTTCAGTTGGACTTTTCCAGATTGTTTGTACATCCCCGTCACTTTGAAATCAAACGAATCATTGAAAAATTCTTTGACGAGAAACGTCTTTCCGACTCTACGGCGACCATAAATGACGACGAATTCGGACTCTGCTGATTCTGCGTATTGTTTCAGGCTGGCCACTTCTGCTTCTCGCCCGATAAAAACGGATCGGTTCATATTCTTTCCCTTTTTGTTTGCAAAGATAGAAATTTCTCACAAACAATGTTCGATTCTTTGTCTAAAAGTGGTGTTTTTGATGTGATTTTAGACAGAAAATCGGCAAAAATGTTTGATTCTTTGTCTAAAAGTTGGGTTTTTAATGCGGTTTTAGACAGAAAATCCTATCCTATATCCTAAAAGAAAACCGACCTGTTGAGGGGCCGGTCTTCCGGAATATTATAATAATGTTAGATGGTTCAAAAAAAGAAGACCCGCGGAGGGGCCTTCTCGTTTAGATGCTATTAGTTGAAGTAGTAGCGGAAACCGATGCTCGCATTGCCGAACAGGGAAAGGGAAGTCGTGTTGGTAATCGCGATATTCCGGTTGTTGGCGCCGCCACCCACTTGGATCGAGGTGTTATAATAGAGTCCGCCGACATTCAGCATCAGACCCATGTTCTTGTTGGGGCGAATTTCGAAATTGACGATATCAAGGCCCACAATAATACGCGTCGATCTTTGGGTAAGGGTCTGGTAAGGGTTGATGTTTTGCTCCGTTTTCCGTGAGCCAAAGCCAAACGAGGTGTAAAAAGCGGGTACATAGTCCAGCCAGCCGCACAAAGGAATATGATAAGCGACTTGCGGCGTAAAGTTAAACAAAGACTGAACGCGGTACAAGTCATCGTTGTTAGCGTCTACGCCCATATACCACTTGGTGCTGGCATAGCCGAGGGAAAGACCGATTTCCAGGTTTTTGATGACAAACCAGTTGGCGCCGACGCTGAACGAGAAATCGATGCCCTGTCCGTTGGGGTCTACCGTAGTCGTAGTCTGGGTTTGTCCGGCAACATCACGCGTGACGATGCCGACCTGGCCCCAATAGCCGATGTCAGCGGTGATACCCACCTGATTTCTGTGGTGAGGCTCCAGGCTGGAGGAGGCTTTGCGGGCAGAGCCGCCGCTATAAGAACTGGTCGCTACGCTGCTCTTGGAAGAGGACTTGGAGGAGGATTTCTTCTGAGCAACCGCAGGGAGGCAGAGCATCAGAATGCAAACGATAGAAAGAATTTTTTTCATAATGTTAATTTGTTTTGGGTTTATTTCAGTGGATTATTTGTAATTCTTGAGCAACTCGTAGCACAAGGGGTTCGCGCGGCGCAGGGCTTCCTGATAATTCATTTCGACATATTCTGCACGGGTCTTGAAGTAAGGATTGACCAATTCGCGGGCCATCTCGTCTTCGGTCTCCCGGCAGGGATTGGCGAAATAGGCACGGACGCTGGCAGGCACTTGCTTCATTTCGGGATCGTTGAGGGAATAGACGCTGCCGTCCATCAGTTCCACGCGGTTGACGATGATGAGCATCTCGTGGGTGTCCCAATACAGCGGATCCGTGATGCCGTCGTACACCGATGCATTGTCGGAATTGTTGATGGCACGCAGCTCGGTCAGCGAAACGGTCTCCAGTTCGGAAGAGGTCTTGGCGCCCTTGACGACACCGTCGTAAGAAATGCTGGCGGTCTTGACGGGAGCCTTGGGCTCGCGAACGATGAAATAGAATTCCGGATGGGACTGCCAGATACCGGTCACGGCCTCGACGGCGAGATATTGGTTGGGGTCGTGGTTCTTGACGAAATCCCCCCATTTGCGTTTCTGGAGCTCCAATGCGGGACGGACATCCCGGTCGTACTCGGCATCAAACGCAGCACCAGCCTTGTTCTCCTCCTGAGCGCGGAAAGACGAATTGAGATAATACTTGGTCTCATATTCGTACAGTTCCTTGTACGTAATGGAAGAATAAGCGGCTTGGTATTCGGCGGCCCTACGCGTGATGTTCTGCACATCCTCATAGAAAACGTAGAAATCGCTCTTGCTTCTGGCAAGTTTTTCCATCTCCTTGGTGTCGATACGGGAGAAAATAGTCTGCTCCATCGCTTTGGAGCCGCAGGCTGACAACAAAAGAGTTGTCAACAAACACACACCGGCCAGACGAATGGCGGTAAAACAAGGTTTCAACATAAATTTTGTTATTTGCTGGTCGCAAAGTTACACACTCACGTGCGAGCGGCTGGTCTTATAAGATAAAAAAAGACTATCAAATCGTAAAAAACCGCCATACAACGGCAGAAAAGCCGCTACTTTTGTCGGGGTACTCCGACTCGAACGGAGGACCGCCTGGTCCCAAACCAGGAGCGCTGCCAACTGCGCCACACCCCGAATTTGAGTCCAAATTTAGCAATTATTTTAGAAGTTGGAAACAAATTCTTACCTTTGCAGTCCTTTAACCCGTAGGGCAAGTGAAGGCGTTGTACAAACATAAGCCAAACATCTTCAAGCACACCATCGCGCTTGTCGCGATAGTGTTTCTCGCCGCCTCCTGCGGAATCTTCCGCAACCGCCAATCACCCGTATACTACGCCGGTAGACCGGCTTGTGGAAACTACCAGCCGAAAGGCGTGGTGGACGAGGTCTATTATCCCGGTTCAGTTCCCGGCCCCACGATGCGGCGGATGATTGTCTATCTTCCAAGCGATTATTACCAAAGCGACAAACACTACCCGGTCGTCTATCTGCTGCACGGAGCACGGGGCTATGAAACATCCTGGATACGCAAAGGGGACATTTTACAATTGACCGACAGCCTGATCACCCACCAGGCGGTGGAACCATTCATTCTCGTGATGCCCAACGTCAACCAGTACGACAACGATGCCGACTTTGACCATTCCCGCTACAAAGACGCGTTCGAATCCTTGTTCGAAGTGGACGGCACGGTGGAAAGCGGCTTTATGAATGATGTCGTGGCGTATGTGGACAGCCTGTTCCGCACCCGCCCCGAAAAGCCCGGACGCGCCATCGCCGGCCTTTCCATCGGAGGACTCCAATGCATTCACCTGTCGGCGACCTATCCCGATGCTTTCGACTATATCGGCATTTTCTCGCCCATCACCTGGACTATTTTCAAGGCAAGTCCCTACAAAAAGTTTTTCGACGGCCTGGACGCCAAACTCGAAGTTCAGTTCCGGGAGCCTCCGAAAGGCTACTACATTTATACGGGAAAAAACGATTACGTCCATTTCGCCGCCCAGGATTTTCACAAAAAATTACAAAAAAAGTCCTACCCGCATAACTACATTGAAACAAATGGCAGTCACGAGTGGTATAATTGGAAGGACTATTACGTATTTTTTATGAAGGAGATATTTAAACAATAGTCCCACAAACAAAACTATGAAACTTCGTCTTACGACATTATTCTGCCTCGCGCTCGCCTCTTTGAGCCTCAACGCCCAGGAGCAGATTTACAATTTGAATTTCGACCAATGGCACAAGGATTCCGGTACCTGGTACCCCTATCCCGAGAAAGCGACTCCCGAACAGAAGGTCTGGGACAGCGCCAACAAGGGTCTGAGCATCATCCGGGCCAACACCACCACCCCTGACAACGAGCATCTCGCCCCCGTCCGCAAAGACGGCTCCGCCGCCAAGATACAAAGCCGCAGCATTTTCGGCGTTTTTGTGGCCGGCAACCTCTTCACGGGCGTGTTCCACAAGACCTCCGGCACCAGCGGCGCGGTGATGACTTTTGGCACCCCGTTCACAAGCCGCCCAAAGAGCCTGTCAGGCTGGTACCATTACAAGCCCGGTGTCATCAACTACGCCAAAGCGCCCCACAAGGACAAAAAAGGGAAACAAGACGAGGGTATCATCGATATCTCCCTCTTGGATTGCAAAAGCCTCAAAGCCATCGACACAGCCAAGGAAAAATTTGTCGAAGCACAGAAAAACCCGGACTGCGTCGGATTTGGGAAACTGATTCTGAAAGAAGAGACCAACGGCTATGTGCAGTTTGAACTCCCCATTGAGTACAAGAACGACAAAAAGCCCAATTTCGTGGTCATCAGCGTCACCCCCAGCCGACTTGGAGAATTTTTCACGGGTTCGAATGACAGTGTTTTGTACGTGGACGAGTGGCAATTTAATTACTGATTATGAAAATTCTTTTTGTCGCCAATAGCTATTACGCCACCGGCAACGGGCTTTGCGCCTCCGCCAGACGTACGGTGCAATATCTACGCGAAGCAGGACAGGAGGTGCGAATTCTTTCCGGCCCCAACCACGAGGCAGCCGAACCGCAGCCGGACTTTATGCTAAAAGACGCCTATATTCCCATCTTCAACGGCCTGGTCCACTCGCACGGTTTCCAATTTTCCCGCATCGATAAGAAAACCATCGAAGAGGCCGTCCAATGGGCCGATGTGGTCCATCTCGAAGAACCTTTCTTTCTGGAAATCGCGACGGCGCGCGCTTGCAAAAGATTGAACAAGCCCTGCACGGCCACCTATCACCTGCATCCGGAAAACATCTTCTGCTCCATCGATATGGGCGGTTGGAAATTCTTGAACTTCAACCTGCTCCGCTGGTGGAGAAACCAAGTCTATAATTATTGCTCCGACATCCAGTGCCCGTCGAAGAATGTGTTCGAGCGACTGAAAAAGTTCGGGTTCAAAGCACGGCTGCACTTGATTTCCAACGGCATCATTCCGGACGAGAACATCCGCCCCCAACAGGCGGAAAACGACCCCTCCAAGCCCTTCCTCGTCGCCTGTGTCGGGCGCCTGGCCGGAGAAAAAGACCAGCCCACGCTGATGGAAGCGATGCGCTACTCCCGCTATGCCGACCGCATCCAACTCTATTTCGCCGGACGCGGCCCGAAAGGAAGGATTTTTCGGAAAAAGGCCCGCAAACTCTATAAAGAAGGCGTGCTCCGCCACCCCGCGATCTTCCGCTTCCACACCCAGGACGAATTGCGCGAACTGGCGGCCAAAACAGACCTTTATATCCATTGCGCCATTGTCGAAGTGGAAGGTCTTTCCGCCTTGGAATTCCTGCAGCAGGCCGCCATTCCCATTATTGCAGACGGAGACCTGACCGCCACGGCCCAGTTCGCCCTCGACGAGCGCAGCGTATTCCCGACCAAGGACCCCCGCGCCCTCGCCGCCTGCATCGACTATTGGCTCGACCACCCCGAGGAGCGCGCCAAAATGGGACCGAAATACGCCGAATCGACGGAACAATACGACATTCACAAGTCCATCCAGGACCTGATCAAGATGTTTGAGCTCGCCCGCGACGAGAAGAACGGCGCAGCTGTAGAGAAGTAAATTCCTACCACAAGAAATTGTTGAAGGGGTAGCGGCCTGCGTGGATTTCTGCGACCATCTTGTAGAGGTCTTCCTTGAGTTTGTCTATACCGACTTTGTTCTTGGCGGAAATAAAGATGCCCGGCGTTCCTTTGCGCTCCATCCAATCGGCCTTCCAGTCATCCAGCGACCAGTTTTTCTTGCTCTTGGGCTCCAAAGAAAAGGTGTCGTACGGCTCGTATTCGTACTGGTCGATTTTGTTGAAAATCGTAAAGATAGGCTTGTCTGCCGCTCCGATATCCCGCAAAGTCTTTTCGACCACCGCCATCTGGGCTTCGAAATCCGGATGGGAAATATCTACGACGTGCACCAGGATATCCGCCTCACGGACCTCATCCAAGGTGCTTTTGAACGCTTCTATGAGTTCTGTTGGCAATTTGCGGATGAAGCCCACCGTGTCGCTGAGCAGGAAGGGACAATTCTCAATGACCACCTTGCGGACGGTCGTGTCCAGCGTGGCGAAAAGCTTGTTCTCCGCAAACACGTCGGACTTGGCCAGCAAGTTCATCAGGGTACTTTTCCCAACATTGGTATAACCGACCAGCGACAGACGTACCAACTGTCCGCGATTGCCCCTTTGGGTGGCCATCTGACGGTCCACTTTCTTGAGCTGCTCCTTGAGCTTGGCAATCTTGTCCTTGACGATACGACGGTCAATCTCGATCTGCGTCTCGCCCATACCGCCGCACATACCGACACCGCCGCGCTGCCGCTCCAGGTGCGTCCACATACCCGCCAGACGCGGTAACATATAATTATAACGCGCGAGGTCCACCTGCATACGCGCATAGGCCGTACGAGCCCGTTGGGAGAAGATTTCCAGAATCAGGCTGGTCCTGTCGATGACCGTCACCGTTTTGAGGATTTTCTCGATATTGCGCTGCTGCACGCCGGTCAATTCATCGTCGAAAATGACATATTCGATTCCGTTCGCCTCGCAGTACTCCCCTATTTCCAACACCTTTCCGCTGCGGATATAGGTCGCCTTGTCCGCCCGGTCCACTTTCTGGATAAACTGCTTGTCGGGAATGGCACCGGCCGTCTCCGCCAGGAAACGGAGTTCATCCAGATACTCTTTGACGCGGGCCTCTTCTTCGTTTTGGCGAATGATGCCCACAAACACGGCCTTGAATGCCTTTTTTTCTTCTATCGCGCTCATCTGCTTTGATACGGCTTCTTATCAAATAAGGTTGACCGAATCCTTCCGGCCAACCTTAACTTATTCGATACAAATCCAAATGCTTCTAGCGAAGTTGGAAAATCACGGGGAAGGTGTAGGTTACACGCACGGAGCGGTCACGCTGCTTACCCGGTTTCCATTTCGGGGAGCTGGAAACGACGCGGACAGCCTCTTTATCCAAAGAGGGATCGATACCGCGAAGCACCTTGACATTGGTCACACGACCGTCGGTCTCCACCGTAAACTGAAGGGTAACTCGGCCCTGAACACCATTTTCCTTGGCAATCTCCGGATAGACCAGATGCTGGCCGACCCACTTGGAGAAAGCATTGGCGTCGCCACCCATGAAAGAAGGTTTCTCTTCCACCAACTGGAAAGGAATGGCCTCTTCCTCGATGTGCTCTTCCTCAACCGCCTCCACATAGTCCATAATCTCAACGCCCGTATTGGCATCATCCTCGAGGTTCATGAACATATCGTCGTCCACTTCCGCATCATCGTCCACGATGTCGATCTGGTCGGACAGCACGGGAATCTTGGGGATTTCCGGCGGAGGAGGAGGGGTTTCCACCATCGTGTTGATAATCTCTTCTTCCTCAATGACTTGCTGCAAGTCCTCAAACTGGCTGACTGTCTGTTTCTCACGGGAACCCCATTCAAAAGCGATGAGGCAAAGTCCCAAAGAACAGACCAGACCCAATTCAATGAAGAGCAATTTCTTGTTCTCCAAATTGGCTTCAGGTGATTTCTTTATCTTCATTTTTGCAAAAATTAGTTCACAACTAGCCCCCAAAGTTATAAATAATTCAATTTATTTCAAATTTTTTCTGAGAATAGTTGTAGATTTGCAACAAATTTTAAGAAAATGATTCGCTACTTCAACGAGGATACAGATTTTGCACTCTACGGCAAGGCTAATGCCAAACGATGGCTGAAAGAGGTAGCCATGCGCGAAGGAAAGCGCATAGGAAACATCAACATCATCTTTTGCAGCGACCCGTATCTGCTGGATATCAACCGTCGTTTCCTTTCGCACGACTATTACACGGATATCATCACCTTTGACGATTGTGAAGAAAACACCCTCAACGGCGACCTCTTCATCAGTATCGACACGGTCCGGGCCAATGCGGACGAATACGCCCAAGGTCGTTTTGAAGAAGAATTGAACCGGGTCATGGTACACGGCATCCTGCACCTGATCGGATATGACGACCACAGCGAGGAAGAGCAGCAGTTGATGCGAAGCAAAGAAAACGAATACCTGGCTCTTAAAGAGGAGCTTGAAAGATAAACGATGAAGAAAGACTACGATATTATCGTCATCGGAGGCGGACACGCGGGCTGTGAGGCGGCAATGGCCGCTTCTTCGCTGGGTTCATCGGTACTTTTAATCTCGATGGACCTGAACAAATTCGGACAAATGTCTTGTAATCCAGCGGTTGGCGGAATTGCTAAAGGTCAGATTGTCAGAGAAATAGATGCACTTGGAGGTTACATGGGCATTATCACGGACGCCTCCACCGTCCAGTTCAGGATGCTCAATAAATCCAAGGGACCGGCGATGTGGAGCCCCCGCGCACAATGTGACAAGAACCGCTTTTCAGCCCATTGGAGAAAAACACTTGAAACAACCTGTAACATAGACCTTTACGAGGATGTTGCAACAAGTTTTCTCATTGACGGGAATAAAATTACGGGCTGTTGTACAAAAACGGGCGCAAAATTCCATTCTCGCTGCGTTGTTTTGACGGCCGGAACCTTTCTTTCAGGTCGACTTTTCATCGGAAGACAGGATTTCGAGGGCGGCCGGATTGGCGAACTCTCCTCTTACGGACTGACCGGACAACTGGTCGAACGGGGAATCCGAACCGCACGGATGAAGACCGGTACTCCCCCGCGCATCGACATTTCTTCCATCGACACCACCCGACTTCAACAACAGACGGGAGACATTCTGCCGGAAAAATTCTCCTTTCTACCCTACTTGTCCACCGTCCAGAACGGCAATCCGCAGATGCCTTGCTACATCGTTCATACCAATTCGGAAGTGCACGATGTTCTACGATCCGGCTTTCAAGACTCCCCTCTTTTCTCGGGAAAAATCTCCGGTATCGGTCCGCGGTATTGCCCCAGTATAGAAGATAAGCTGCGTACTTTTGCCGACAAGGATGCGCACCAGCTTTTCCTGGAACCGCAAGGCCGCGACACCAACGAATACTACCTGCAAGGATTTTCTTCTTCCCTCCCCCTGGAGATTCAGCTAGAAGCACTTCATAAAATTGAAGGACTGGAAGATGCGATTATCTACCGACCTGCTTATGCCGTGGAATACGACTTCTTCGATCCTACCCAACTGAAGGCCACGCTGGAGTCACGTTGCGTAGAAAATCTTTTCCTCGCCGGCCAGGTGAACGGAACCACCGGTTACGAAGAAGCGGCGGCACAAGGACTGATGGCCGGCATCAACGCCCATCGGAAAATTGTGGAAAAGGAGCCATTTGTTCTACATCGGGACGAAGCGTATATTGGTGTTTTAATCGACGATTTGATTACAAAAGGTGTGGACGAACCCTACCGGATGTTCACCTCTCGGGCGGAATATCGGATTCTGCTACGCCAAGACAACGCCGATTTGAGGTTGACCGCCAAGAGTTATGAACTCGGTCTGGCTGATCAATTCCGCTACGATTACACGATGCGGAAATACGATGCAGTCTCCAAACTCTCCGACTTTGTACGCAACGAATCTGTGACACCAGCTGCGGCCAACGCGTACCTGGAATCTGTCGGTTCCACTCCCCTGCCCAACCGCAAAAAAATCGCAGAGCTGATCGTCCGCCCCCAAGTGGACATCCATTCCTTCTACCCAAATGTTCTATGTGGAACATTAAAAAAGAAGAGAATTTCAGAAGAAGAATGGGCGGATGTATCGCCTTTCGCTCCTACGAAAGACTACAAACAATTACTGAAAGAAAGCAAACCTTTCCCGAAGTTGGAAAAGGATGTCTATAAAAAGGTGCTGTCCGTCTTGTCGGACAACGAAGGAATTCCTGTAGAAAACTTAGACGAAGCATTTATCAAATCCCAACTTCAATCGAACTTCCGCTCAACCATTCTTGAGTCACTGGAAATCGAAATCAAGTACGAAGGATATATAGAACGGGAAAGACAACTCGCCAACAAAATCCAACGTCTCGAAAATTTAAGCATTCCTGAAGGATTCGACTTTGACCGCATCGACAGTCTTTCCATCGAGTGTCGACAAAAACTCAAACGTTACGCGCCGACCACCATTGCACAGGCATCCAGAATATCCGGAGTCTCACCGGCAGATATAGCCGTATTGTTAGTTTATTTTGGACGATAAAAAAAGAGGGGAGTTCCACGTGGAACAGAATCACAAGCGCTGAAGAGCCGTCTTGATGAGAACCTCTACACTGGCCGTAGGATTTTCTTGAAGCAGCGAACCCACCAATTTCTGAACAGCAGGCTTAGGAAAACCGAGCATAACCAAAGCGGTGATCGCTTCGTCGGCTGTAGCGTTGACCGCCTGACCGGAAAAGAGAACCGTAGAATCGGAGCCTTCACCTTTAACAATTTTATCCTTAAGTTCAAGGATGATTCGCTGGGCCGTTTTGGAGCCAATTCCTTTGATAGACTTAATGCGGGATACATTCTCACTCAAAATCGCTTCACGAATTTCATCCGCGCTCAGTGAAGATAACATCATCCGGGCCGTATTGGCACCCACTCCGCTTACGCCGATCAATAATCGAAAGAGCTGACGCTCATCTTTGCTGGAAAATCCGTAAAACATCTCTTCGTCCTCGCGCAGAATATGATGGATATAGAGCGTGGTCTCCGACAAATTCTCCAACATCGCATAAGTCTGGAGAGAAATAAAAGCGTGATAACCGATTCCTCCGCATTCTATAACAATGTCGGTGGGTAGCAGTTCGATGATTTTTCCTTTGATGTAGTCTATCATAACAATGCGTATATGTAGCGAAGATACGCACAATTTTTGGAAATCAAAAAAAATCCATAACTTTGAAAAATAAAATAAGTCAGGATGCGCCATTATCAAAGCCCCAAGATTTCGTTGGTTCCTTTGTGCACGGAACAGACCCTTCTGACCGGAAGTCACGAAATCATTCCGGTGGTTCCCACTGATCCGGGTTTCACTTATCAATATTTTGAAGAAGAATAGGAGGAAACGATATGAAAAAAAAGAGAATCCTTCTTGTCCTTTTATGTATGGGAATCGTCGCGTGCGGAAAAATATCCAACGAAGTCGCAACCCTTCCACAACCCGAGAAAAAAGATATCTGGTTGCTGGAAGATATGAGTGATCGAATGGTCCCGGGAAATCCGGGCGGGGGAGTGGCTACGGCTGAATTTAAAGAAGAGGGGAGTAAGACGCATATTGAACTGAGCGGGGACGGAAGTTACGCTAAAATGGTATGGAATGCGGGAGATAGTTTTGAAATGATTACTTATAACTCATCGGAAGGTAAGTTTCCTTATACAGTCTATACAACTTCAGCCGGGGGAGCGATAGCCAATTTCACCTACAGTACCACACTGACCGACGCTCCTTACTATTGTATCTATCCTGGGGTACGAAAACTCACTCTTTATGGTGGAACACCTGCATTTGGAATAACCATCCCCATCGAGCAGACAGCCACGGAAGGCTCGATTGACCCCGGTTCGAATGTATCATTTTGTAGAACAAATAGACCCGATGCGAACTTCCATTTTTTGAATTGCGGTTCCTTTATCAAATTCCGTCTCAGCGGTTCCATTGTCAGCAGTGTGACTTCTGTATCTATTAAAAGCGGAAATACCATTGCTGGAAACTGCATATTAATGGTAGAAGAGGATGGAACACCGGTATTGACAAATAATGTTTACTTCGAAGATGATGTGAAATCCAACACCGTCACCTTGACAGGTTCATTCCGAACAGGGGTGGATTATTACTTTAGCGTGATGCCTGGAATTATGTATGGATTCTCAATGTCTTTTTCGGATGGAACGAACAAAAAGACTTTATTTTCTAATAATACAATAAATCTTAACCGCTCTATAATCAGTGATTTAGGTACGATTGACATAGGCAGCGACCTGAATAGTGAAGATCCGGAAAACGCTATCCTCTACATAGAATCCACATCGGGAAAAACACCGGTCAGCATCGCAGTGATTTCAGAGGGATTCACAGAAAATCAGTTGAGTGATTTCGAATTGCTGGCCAAGAGCGCCATTGATATGATGTTCTCCGTGGAACCTTTTAAATCCTACAAGAAATACTTTAATGTTTGGATTTTAAAAGTGGCCTCCAATGAATCCGGCTCCAGCATCACGGATGGAAGCGGAAATATCACCACACGGAAAGATACCTATTTTGAATCCCGTTGGGGATCCGAATCTTACAGCGATATGACGGCGAATCTGGATAAAGTGCTGGCTTTTGTCACCAATAGTTGTCCGGATGTCATCCATGGAATCCATTCCGGTATCGATGTGGCTACCGTAATGATTATCAACGACACAAGATACGGAGGAATCTGTCATACTTATGCCAACGGAAGATGCTTGGGAATGGTTCCTTATGTCAATTCAGGAGGTAGCATCGGTTGGACTTATCCCGATGCTGAAGCCGCCAACGAAAGCACGATGACAGGGGGAACAAGGTTAGTCACAACGGCGGAAAAACAAGGGTATGGTATTTCCCAAGGAGACTGGCGGAACATCCTGCTGCACGAATTCGGCGGACACGGTTTCTCAAGGCTCCTGGACGAATACTGGTATAACAGTTATTTGTCGGAAGTCACAGCTATTGACGCTCATTATTATCCCGTCCCTTATGGATTGAATATATCCGCCACTTATAATGATCCTCCTTGGCAAAGTGCTTTATTGGATAATCTTACTGTACTGGAAAATATCAATCCTTTGTATAGGCGTATCGGAGTATATCACGGGGGACAGGTGTCCATCTTCAACCGTTGGAGAAGTGAAAAAGTCAGTTGTATGATGGACAATCGTCGTTACTTCTCCACTTGGCAACGTATGTTGATTGTAAATCGGATTTTGGAAATTGCGGGAGAGACCTTCGATATTAATAATTTCATCAATAAAGATGATCCGACAGATCCCTTGCGGGATATTGTCAGTAGCGCGACATACGGCAGTGTGACGGAAAAAATACCTCCCAAGATTATGCCTATGCTGCCCGCCCCCGTGATGCACGAGGAATAGACTTAAAAAATAAGATTGTTAAAACAAGCCGGGCTCATCGCTGTAATCTTGCATCTTATTGAGCCCCAAATGTTTATAAGATAATTCAGTTGCCTCTCTCCCGCGAGGAGTACGTACGATGAATCCTTCTTTAATCAAGAAAGGTTCATAGACTTCCTCGATAGTTCCGGCTTCCTCTCCCACAGCGGTAGCGATGGTATTCACGCCGACGGGACCTCCTTTAAATTTGGTAATAATCGTCTTGAGAATCTTGTTATCTATGGTGTCCAGACCTCGCTTGTCGATATTTAAAGCATCCAACGCAAACTGGGCAATAGCGATATCGATTTTTCCATTTCCTTTCACCTGAGCGAAATCGCGGACACGACGGAGGAGGGCATTCGCAATACGCGGTGTTCCCCGGCTGCGCAACGCAATCTCGTGAGCCGCTTCTTCACTGATTTCTACCTTTAATATATTAGCGCTTCTTTGGATAATATGGATCAAGGTAGGGATATCATAATATTCCAAAGCGCATTTGATGCCGAATCGGGCGCGCAGGGGAGAGGTAAGCAAACCGCTGCGGGTGGTTGCACCCACAAGCGTAAAAGGAAAGAGATTGATACGGACGGAACGGGCTCCGGGACCTTTGTCCACCATAATATCAATCACGAAGTCCTCCATAGCGGAATAAAGGTATTCCTCCACGACAGGGGAGAGTCGATGAATCTCATCGATAAAAAGCACATCGCCTTTCTGAAGGGAAATCAGCAGACCGGCCAGGTCACCGGGTTTATCCAATACCGGACCGGAAGTGACTTTCATATTCACACCCAACTCGTTGGCGATAATATGGGCCAAGGTTGTCTTTCCCAGTCCCGGAGGGCCGTGGAACAAAACGTGATCGAGTGCCTCGTCCCTCATCTTAGCCGCCTGGATGAAAATACGCAGATTTTCTACGATTTTATCCTGTCCGGTAAATTCTTCCAGGTCTTGAGGGCGGGTTATTCCGTCCAAATCATTATCTTTGCACTCGCCTTGCGTATGTGGGTCAAAAGATTCTTGCATAAAAGTAACAGGCGTTGTTTTTAAACCAACCAATAACAATTACAAATATATTGATTTTTTTAAAAACTTTTGATGTTGTTATTATTGCTGTTAATTTGTTGAAAACTCTATAAAATATTTATATATAATTAGTTAAAATCTAATAACCCTGCTGGAAACTTCTTGGAAATTTTTAGATAAATTATTTGCATTTCTGTAGAATTCTCCGATATATCCAAAAGTTTCAAAGAAAGAAATTTAGTTTTCAAAAGTATTCCACGTTTCTTTAACAAGTTTTCAACAGTTTCTCAACAATCCGTTACCTATCTTTCGGCTTTTCATGTTCTGCGACGAAAAAATACAAGACATTCGACAATATCTGACATCCAGTAAGGAAGTGTATTGTTCCGGTCTTTCCCTCTCTGCCCGCTGGTTCGTGGTAGGACATACAGAATACGCAGGAATCAATTTCATCTTATTGCCGGATCAAGAGAGTGCGGAATATTGTGCGGCCGACTTATATAATATTATAGAAGGAGATAAGGTATTTTTCCTTCCTCATTCCGGAAAGAATGTCGAAAAAAGCAACTATCAATCCACTTTACGGGTACAGAGGACGGCTGCGCTGGGAAAAATCAAAGAACATAAATCAAAAGAAAGTCTGTTCGTTGTTTCTTATCCAGCCGCTATAGAAGAGAAAATACCTTCCCTAGGTCATTTCAAGCCGCTGGTTACTTTAAAGAAAAATCAGGAAGTATCCCACGATATATTGACGGAATTATTGTTTGAAAATGGATTTGAGCGCGTTGATTTTGTCAGTGATCCGGGACAGTATGCTATCCGAGGAGGAATTATCGATATTTTCTCCTATTCGATGAACCAACCTTACCGTCTGGCTTTCTTTGGAAATGAAATCGATAAAATCAGCATTTTTGATTGTAATACCCAGCTTTCCGTAGAAACCACCGATCAGGCGGATATCTACCCTTCCTTTTTTACCCAAGAGGAAGAAGCTAAGGAATACATTACCGAACAACTCCCAAAAGATACTCTTTTCTGGCTGGAATCCGTCGATTTATATAAGGAAAACAGTTTCTATCCTTTTATAGATACTTATCAGCGAATCTATCTGAATCCCCCTGCAGAACGCAATAAATCCATTCCGGTCGTTCCTTTCCACATCGCCGCCCAACCGGTCTTCCATAAGAATTTCGAATGGATGATCGAGGATATTCGCTCCAAAACGGAATATGGATATAAAGTAAAAGTATTTGGAGAGAAAAAACAGCAGCTTGACCGCCTTTCTTCCATCATTGCCCAGAACAACGGGGTCCAACCGGAATTTGTCGCCGGAAAAAACCTACACGAAGGGTTTATCGACCACGACGCCCGTGTTTGTTTTTATACAGACCACGAGCTGTTCGACCGTTTCCATCGGGTGACGTTACGTCGTACGGTCGATAAGAGCGAGCAACTGACCATCAATGACCTGACCAGTTTTTCTATTGGAGATTATATCGTCCATATTGATTATGGAGTCGGTATTTTCGGAGGATTGGTCAAGATTACGGATGACAAAGGAAGGATGCACGACGTGGTGAAATTGGAATACAAAGACCACGATGTGATTTTTATTTCCATCCATTCCCTCCATAAAATTTCCCGCTATAAATCCAAGGACAGCGAGGCCCCGCGCATTCATAAGTTGGGCAGCAAGACCTGGACGGCTACGAAGGTTGCGGCCAAAAATAAAGTCAAAGACATTGCCAAAGACCTGATTCGCCTCTACGCCAAACGAAAGGCTTCTTCCGGTTTTGCTTTTTCTCCTGATAATTACCTTCAGGAAGAGTTGGAATCTTCCTTTATGTATGAAGATACACCCGACCAGGATAAAGCCATCCGCGCCGTCAAAAAAGATATGGAAGACACTTGTCCCATGGACAGGCTGATTTGCGGCGATGTGGGATTCGGAAAGACGGAAGTGGCCATCCGCGCCGCGTTCAAGGCGGTGTGCGACAGCAAACAAGTGGCCGTGCTGGTTCCCACCACGATACTTTGTTTACAACATTACAATACTTTTACCGCCCGTCTGGCGAATTTTCCTTGCCGTATCGAGTTTGTTTCCCGATTGCGGACAGCAAAACAGATTAATGCGATTCGCCAAGATTTAAAATCAGGGAAAATCGATATCATCATCGGTACGCATAAACTGTTGAGCGACCAATTCGAGTTTAAGGATTTAGGACTGCTGATCATCGATGAAGAACAGAAATTCGGCGTCAGCGCCAAAGAAAAACTGCGTCAGATGAAGGTGGGAGTGGATACCCTGGCTTTGACGGCCACGCCGATTCCCCGTACTCTCCAGTTTTCTTTGTTGGGAGCCCGGGATTTGTCGGTCATTCAAACCCCGCCGCCCAACCGGATTCCCATCCAGACCGAAATCATGAATTTCGACAAGGTGGAAATCAAGCGCATCATCCATTATGAACTCAAACGCGGGGGTCAGATTTTCTTCGTTCACAACAAGGTGGAGGAACTGCCGGCTATCGAAGATGTACTGCACCGCCTGGTACCGGATATGAAAATCTGTGTGGCGCATGGTCAAATGGAATCCAATACATTGGAAAATAAAGTGTTGGATTTCATCAACGGAGATTATGACTTGCTGCTTTGCACCACTATCATAGAAAACGGTCTGGATATTCCCGCCGCCAATACGATTATCATCAATCAGGCGCAGAACATCGGTCTGAGTGATTTGCATCAGTTGCGCGGTCGCGTGGGACGTTCCAACAAGCAGGCCTTCTGCTACCTGATTATTCCGCCGCTCACTTCCATTTCGGAGGATTCCCGCCGCCGTTTGAAAGCCATCGAAACCTTCAGCGACCTGGGCAGCGGTTTCAGCATCGCGATGCAGGATCTGGATATCCGTGGCGCCGGTAATTTGCTGGGAGCCCAGCAGAGCGGTTTTATCAGCGATATGGGCTTGGAGACTTTCCACAAAGTGCTGACGGAGGCGATGGAAGAGCTGGGTGTGGAAACAGGGTATAAAACACATTCGAATACCGAGAATTATCTGACGGAATGTACCGTGGAAACCGACCAGCCGGCCTTGCTGCCCGATACTTTTGTCGACATCACGGTCGAGAAAATCAGGATTTATAAAGAATTGGATACCATTTCCGACGACCGGGGCCTGGAAAAAGCGAAAGACCGCCTGATCGACCGCTTCGGCCATCTTCCCGTAGAGGTGGAAAATCTCTTTACCGTAGTGCAGATCCGTCAACAGGGAAGACGGCTTGGTTTTGAGAAAATCATCGTCAAGAATGGCATCATGATATCCTTCTTTATTTCCAATCCGATTTCTCCTTATTATAAATCGGACGTTTTTGCCCATATTTTGGACCAGATTTCCGGAACGGGAAATACATTTGAAATGAAACAAGGCGAGAATGGAAAGTTGAAAATCATTTCCAGAAATGTCCCGTCTTTGCAAGATGCTTTGCTTCTTTTACGCAAATTAGAGGGTTAAGAATCAAAACAGCTTCTAAAATTTTGAAAAATGGATTAAAAATCGCATCTTTGCAGGTTAGAATCCATATTTTGGAGAAAAAGTGTTGATGACGCGCAGCAGACATATTGGTCTTTTGGTCCTTTTCTTCCTGTTGTCCGGGGCTTTTTTGCTACGGGCGCAGTCGGGGGCTTTTTCGACCTATTCTCCATATTCCGTGTATGGTGTAGGCAATCAGATGACGGAAGGAACCGCTTTCAACAAGACCATGGGCGGAGTCGGTATAGCAACCCGTAACAACCGTTATCTCAATTATTTGAACCCGGCTGCCCTGACCGCACGCGATACCTTGGCCTTTATGTTGGACTTTGGCGTAAGCAACACCAATAAATACTTCAATCAAGGAGAAGTCTCTTCGGTGAACAACCAGTTCAACATCAGCAATTTTATCCTGTCCTTCCCGATTTATCGCAGTTCCGCGATGGCCATCGGTGTGGTTCCGTACAGCGGAGTGGGGTATGATTTCTCGTACGACGAGACCCGTCCTCAAATTGTCGGTCAGGCCGGCAATATCAACTATCAGGCGTATGGGCAGGGAGCGTTGACCAAGGTCTTCCTTTCCGGCGGCGCCACTTTCTGGAAATGTTTCTCCATAGGCGCGGAGTTGGATTATTACTTCGGACATATTGAAAAAGTGTCCAACAAAATTTTCGAGCAGTCCAATTTCCGTTCCACCTATGGCGGTTATAATATGAAATTATGGGGGATTGGCGGTAAGTTCGGCCTTCAGTACGAGCAGCGTTTCACCAATCTCAATTCTTTGATTATAGGGGCGACCTATCGTCTCAAAACATCTATTCACGGGACCAACGAAGAATATTACCACGCCACGCTTTCCAGCGTTCAGGACTCTGTCTATACCGCCGATGTGGGCAGCCAGGGCGTCAAACTCGGGGATGAAATCGGCGTCGGATTATCCCTGAAACTGGATGGAAAATGGAGCGTCGAGCTGGATTATCTGTATTCGGACTGGCGCGGAAGCGGATTTTCCGCCGCGCGCGGTTTCGCCGTACAGACCGAAGAGAACCTGACGTTCTCATCTACGGCCTCCCACACCTTGCGGGCCGGATTGGAGTTTGTCCCCAACAGGAACGACATCCGCTACTACTACCGAAGGATGGCTTATCGCGCCGGACTCTATTATGATACGGGTAATTTCCGCTATGGACCGTATGCCGTAACCAGTTGTGGTGTAACGCTTGGCGTGACTTTCCCGGTGTTCCGCTGGTTCAACGGATTCACCTTAGGCATAGATATTGGAAAGAGGGGTACTGTGAAGAACAATTTGATAAGAGAAACGTACTTTCAGATCAATGCCAGCATGAACATCCACGACGTGTGGTTCCAGAAACCGAAATATGAATAATGAATAACCCAAAGAATATGAAAAAGATTTTCGTTATTGTTAGTGTAATCGCCCTTTTGTTTTCGGGCGTCAGCGCTTCAGCTTATGGAAAATACGGAAAAGACAGCGCTGAGTGTTTGAAGTATTTGTCTTTCTACAAGGACCACTTCAAAGTGAAGAATTATAAGGACGCTCTTCCCAACTGGCGGAAAGCCTTCAAGTTCTGTCCTCCCTCCGCGAACCAGACGATGCTGATTGACGGTACGTCCTTGATGCGCCAGGAAATCAACAAGAACAAGAAGAACGCCCAGCTGCGCGAGTCGCTTATCGACACCTTGATGCTTTTGCACGACCTGCGCATGCAGAACTTCCCCAAGATGAAGAACAAAGCCATCGAAAACAAGACGCTGGATATGATTCAGTTCCGCAACAAGGATAAAGCGGTGCTCTATGCTCTTTGCAAGGAAACGATAGCCGACAACAAGGAAAAGACCAAGGCCAGCATCTTTGTCAACTATATGAACTGCTCCGTGGAGCTCTACCAGGCCGGCCAGCTGGATATCGACCAGGTCATTTCCGATTATGAATTATGTATGGGATATCTGGATGCCGTTTTGGCCGCCAATCCTTCGGATACGAACACGGCCAACATCCGTTCTGCCGTCGAAAACCTGTTTGTCAGCAGCCGCGTGGCTTCCTGCGAGAACCTGATTGCGATTTTCACCCCCAAGCACCAGGCTGATCCCGACAACCTCGAACTCTTGGGCAAGATTGCCAATATGATGCGCAGCACCGAGGATTGCACCGACAACGAGTTGTATTTCACGGCCGTCACGGCTCTCTACAAAGCGGATCCCAACTTCCAGACCGCTTATGGCCTGTATCGTATGTTCGCCTCCAAAGGAGATGCGGCTTCCGCCAACAAATACTTGGAAGAAGCGATTGCCTTCACCGAGTCCGACGACGAGACCGACGCCCAGTATTATTATGAGTCCGCGGTGTTCAACCACAAGGGCGGCAACAAAACCAAAGCGTATGCTTCGGCCCAGAAGGCCCTCTCGCTTGACCACGACGGGGATATCACCGGAAAGGCGAATATGCTTTGCGGAACGATTTGGGGCAGCACCTCTTGCAAGGGCGGCAACGAAATTGAGTCCCGCGCTCCCTTCTGGGTGGCGGTAGACTTTATGGTTCGCGCCAAGAACGCCGATCCCTCGCTGACCGAAGAGGCGGACCGTTTGATCGGTCAGTATCGCCAGTACTTCCCGGAGAAATCGGAAGCGTTTATGTATAACCTGACGGACGGCGAGCGTTACACGGTGAATTGCGGCGGCATGTCTGCCGTTACGACCGTTCGCACCCAGAGCAAATAACCTTGTTTTTCCGAGACAATATCCGTATCGCGAGACCGGCAATCCTTCTGATGGCCGGTCTCTTTGGGCTTTTTTCCTGTCAGGGTAAATTGGGAAAAGCCGATCGTATCGACCTGTCCAAGGTACCTGTCCAGCAGGTGAAGGATATGTTCGTGGTGGATTCTGAAAACGGTCGGATGAAGATGCGGATGGAGGGAGGCATGATGGAGCGCTACGAAACGGACACATCTTCCTACGAAGTGTTCCCGGACGGCTTCTATGTCTATATTTATGATGAACAAGGCGACCTGCAGACGACCATCAGCGCAGCGCGGGCACGACACACCAAGGATAAAAAGGGCAACGAAGTGTGGATGGTGACGGGTAATGTCGTTACCAACAACATCAAGTCCCGCGAAGTCATGGAGTCCGATACGATTTATTGGGACCGGACCAACGAGGTCTATTGGACGGACAGTTATGTGAAAATGTACTCGCCGGACGGTTTCGTCCAAGGATATGGGATGCGTTCCAATCAAAAGGAGCAGAATTCCATCATTTATCGTCCGTTCAACAGTTACGCCTTTGTCGAAGAAGAGCTGGAACCGGTGGATTCGGTGAATTTAATCGGTCCTACATTGAAAAAATAAAGTAATTTATCGTAGTTTAAAGGATTTTTCGTACCTTCGCAAACTTGCTCGTATGAGCAGAAAAAGTGTAAATTAAATTTGTAGTAATAATATGGCGGTTCTTGAAAAAATTCGCGTAAAGTTTGGAGTGGCAATCACCGTTATCATTGCCATCGCTCTTTTGTCATTTATTATCGATCCGAGCACGCTCAGTTCTGTTACGTACTCGATGTCTTCCCGTAACGACGTAGGTAAGATCAACGGAAAGAGAATCGGTTATCTGGAGTTCCAGGAGACCTTGGATTCTTACAACAAACTCAATGAGATCATCACCGGCAGCTCTGCCTCATCCGATGACCAGCAGCGCTCCGTCCGCGATGCGGCCTGGCAGTCTTTGGTGGACGATTATCTCTTCATTAAGAATTGCAAGAAAGCCGGTCTTTTCGTGAGCAAGGAAGAAAAGGTGGACCTGACGACCGGCAGCAATCTCTCCCCGATTATTGCCCGTGACCCGAATTTTGCGGGCGAAGACGGGACCTTCAGCGTGGAGCGGCTGGTCGAATTCGTGCAGGCCGTTCAGACCGATGAAAGCGGTCGGATGAAATTGTATTGGGATTATCTCCAGAAGGCGGTGATGACCGAGGCTTATTATGAGAAATATGCGGCCCTCTTCACCAAGAGCAACCAGAACAATGTGCTGATGGCTGCCCGCCAGATCAAAGAGAACAATACGACGGCCAATATCGAATATGTGTCCGTTCCGGTCGGTTATATGCGTGACAGTACCTTGAACGTCACCGACGCCGAGGTGGAGCAATATTACAACGCCCACAAGAAGAATTACAAGGCGAAAGCCAGCCGCGATATCGAGTATGTCGTTTTTGAGGTGAAGGCTTCTCCCAAAGACATTGCCGCTGCCCAGGACAAACTGACCGCCTGCTATGACGAGTTTGTTGCCAGCACCAACCTCAAAGCGTTCCTGCTGCGCAATTCCGATATCAAATTCGACACCAAGTGGTATGGCAAGAACGAACTGAACACCGTCGACCGCAAGGTTTCCGAATTCGTGGACAATGCGGCAGTCGGCAAGGTGTCCGAAGTCATCGCTTCGGACGAGGCTTTCTATGCCGTCCGTGTGCTGGCCGCCAAGAAGATGCCCGACAATATCGAGGTGAAAGTCATTCCCGCCAACGGCGAGGAGAACATCACGCCCGAATTGTCCGCCAAGCTGGATGCGGCGGAAGCGATGACGATGACCCAGGACCGCATGCTGCCCGGCTGCGAGGATTTGTTCGACGCTGCGCTCAACAAGGCCCAGTTCGTCACCAATCCTCAGTATGGCCAGTTGCTGGTGAAGGTCGTCAGCAAGTCGGAACCGGTTGTAAAGAAACAGGTGGCTATCCTCTGCAAGAACATCGTTCCTGGCAAGGAGACCTACAACAATTATTATTCTCAGGCCAACGCCTTGGCCGCCCGTGCCGGTGGCAGTTACAAGGGCTTCAAGGCCGCTGCGGATTCCTTGCATCTTTATGTCCAGAATTATGACAAGATGCTGGAAAGCGCCCGCAGTCTCGGTGCTGTCGACGGAACGGTTGAGGTCACCCGTTGGGCGTTCGACCACAAGAAGGGCGAAGTGAGCAACATTATCACCGTTGCCAACAAAGCTTTCTTCGTCGTGGCCCTCAAGGATGTTCACAAGGAAGGATATACCCCGGTTAAAGAGGTCTCCGCGATGATCAAGAACAATCTGTTCCAGGAGAAATCGGCTGCCCGCAAGACCAAAGAAGTGGCAGAAAAAATCGTCGGTTTGACGGACATGAAAGCCGTGGCGGAAGCCCTGGGTGCCGAGGTGATGACCAAAGACGGTGTGGCTTTTGCCTCTGCCGGTGCCGTGGCTGTCGACCCTGTACTGATGGGTGCTGTCGCCTCTGCCGAGCCCGGTGTCATCTGCGGTCCCGCCCATTCCAATTATTCCGTTTTTGTGTACAAGGTTCTCTCTCGTGAGGAGGGATCTTTCTATAACGAAGATGACGCTAAGGCGATGGATGCCCAGAAGGCTCAATATTATGCGCAAATGATCGTCCCCGTGATGTCCGAAGACCGGGTTGTCGACAATCGCGCACGTTTTTATTGATGAGTTCGGAAGAAACAATTGCCAGAGCGCACGAGGAATTGATGCGCTCTTTGCCGGAGAGCCTGAGCCCCGAAGAGAGAGACAAAGTCGAAAGGGCTTATGCTCTGGCCGAATTGGCGCACCGCCCGCAACGGCGCAAAGACGGAGAACCCTATATTGTTCATCCTGTACGAGTGGCGATAGTCGTCATTCGGGAGATGATGCAGACGGATGTCAACATCATCTGTGCGGCTTTGCTGCACGACGTGGTGGAGGATACGCAGCACGGATTGGACGAGATTCGCAGCTCTTTTGGGGATGACGTCGCGTTCCTGGTGGAAGCGGTCACCAAGCGCAACAACGACCAGGTCGACAACTACCAGCATATTCTGGGTTCGGTCCAGGAAGACGTTCGCGTTCTGATCCTGAAGTTGTCCGACCGTTTGCACAATATGCGTACGCTGCAGGCGATGAAGCCCGAGAAGCAGTGGAAAATCGCGTCTGAAACCCAGTTCTTCTTTGCTCCGCTGGCCGGCCGCCTGGGACTTTATTCCGTGAAGTCAGAATTGGAAAACCTGGCCTTCTCGTTTCTCAACCCGGAAGAAAACAATTTTATCGCCCACCTGTTGAACGAAGATAAAGTCCGTACCCAGGGCGCTGTGGATGCGTTTATGACCCAGGCAAGCGAAATCGTCGGCCGGGTGATGGACGGTATCAAATGGGATGTACGCTATCGCAAGCCTTACAGCATCTGGCGCGAAATGCAGGAGAAGGACATCGACTTCTTTCACGTTCCTTTCAAGCACTATATCCGCGCCTATTTCAACCGCGACGAGGTTTGCAGTCGCACCGGTATGATTGCCAGCGAGGAAGACATCGTCCTAAAGATTTATTCCATCCTTTCCCAGCAATACAGCGAGCAGACCGGCAGTTTTGTCAATTATATGGCCCAACCCAAGGCCAACGGTTACCGTTCGGTGCACTTCCGCCTGCTCAACCCTTACGGCCAGATTGAAGAATTCCACGTGTCGTCCGACAATATGCGCAAACAGTCCTATTATGGCTGTGTGGTCGAGCGAAAAGAACAGTGGCTGCGCCGCCTGACGGATGTGCTGCGTGAACTCTCCAAGGAGTCGGAGGGGATTATGCCGGGCATTCAGCATTCGCTGTTCAACGAGGATATCGTGGTCTTTACCCCGCAGGGAAAACCGATTACCCTTCCCAAGGGCGCTACGGTGCTGGATTTTGCCTACGAGGTGCATACCGATATCGGTGATCAGGCCCAGTATGCCATCGTCAATGGCCAGAAAGTCAGCGTCAAGACGGTTCTCCACCGGGGAGACTGCGTATATGTGGTGAAGGCCGATCACGTGCGTCCTCGTCCCGATTGGCTCGATGCGACGGTGTCGTACAAGGCCCGCAAGCGCATCAGCTCCTACTTGCGCGACCTTCCCAAGCCTCGCTATCGTTTATGTCCCTTGTGTCATCCGATGCCCGGCGAGGAGATTATCGGCTTCAAAGACGTTTCGGGGCAGATTTCCCTTCATACGCGCAACTGTAAGGAGGCGCTCAGCATTGCCTCTGCACAAGGAAATACGATCGTTTCCATCATGGATTTCGAAACGGAACCGAACGTGCTTTATCCGGTCGGTATCCACATCACGGCCGTCGACCGTTATCATTTGTTGCGGGATATCATCCACTGTATCGTGGAAGACCACAAGTTGCCTTTGACCAGCATCACGATGGGGGTGAAGGACGAACTCTTCACCTGTGACATCCGTATCTCCGTGCATTCCGTCACCGAACTCAACGAAACGGTACTTTCCCTCGCGAGTCTCGAGGGAGTCGATCAAATCAAAAAGGAACGTTTTTAGCGGGAGAACCGCCGCGAAGAATCTTTAGTCTCCGTAAGGATCGCCGCTGTTCCACTCTTTTTCCGTCAGACCGTGGCGGTTGACGCAGTGGTCGTAGATTTTGTCTTTCTCTTCAACGCTGAGACCTCCCCACCAGACTGTGCAGGCCGGGTAAGTGACGGTGGATTCGTCCACGGCTTCGCCGGGGTGCGCTTTGGTAAAAGATTTACGGGCAATCCGCTCTTTTTGTGAAATGGGAATCGAAGCCCACCAGTTGTCAAGTTCCGTGTTGTTCATAACAAATATCGATTTTTGTTGTGCAAAAATAAGAAAATTTGTTGAAAATCGCTAAAAAGTGCGCGTATTTTTTGTGTTTTGCTGTTTTTCTTCTTAACTTTGCGAGTTATATGTAAAATTGGCTCAAGTCGTGAAACGTATTGCATACATAGGACTCGCAGTAGTTTTGTTCGTTTTGCTGTATAGTTGCAGCAGCACCAACAAGGCCGCGAAGCTGGCTGAAAGAAATGACAAGGTGGAGCTGAGACTCCCCAGCGAAGAGAATGTAAAACCCTCTGAAATAGACACTATGAAGCGTCCGGAGACTATCGTCGTCAAGGATGAGGAGGGCAATGACATGGTGTTGATGAACGCGATTCTGGATGATGAAACCGGCGAAATGGTGGCGACCGAGGTGCTGGAAGCCGCTACGATTACGGTTCGTTTCAAAAGGGTGGCGGAGCGTCGCGGCAAGATCGACCTGGGCTTCGAAGTCGTTGTTCCGTCCGTTATGCTGGACAACCAATGGCAGATGCATCTGACTCCCGAATTGTATCTGATTGCCGACAACGGCGCGGTTCTCGACTCTTCTTATCTGGAGAAAATCGTCATCACGGGTGAAGTTTTCCGCATTCGCCAGCTGCGCGGTTATCAGCTCTATGAGCAGTTGATGAAAGAAATCGCCGACTCCGGGAAATACAAAGGCGGACATACGCTGGAAGTTTTCGTGGAGCGAAATATGCCTGAAATTTATAGCCTCAAGTACGATACCAACTACGTCTATACCAAGGCCGATTCTTCCAAAGTGGTCGAAGAGTTGGAAAACTGGTATTCCGTGACCGACCAGGAGGCGATTGACCATTACAGCAACCGATGCGCGCTCAAGAGTCTGCGTAAAAAGAAACAGAAAGCAGGCGTGATGAAAGATCCCAACGACCGCACCGGTGTCCGTGTCGATTCCGTGATCCGTAGCGAGGACGGTAATTTCGTCTGCGGTTATGTGGAAACGATCACCACCCGCCCCAAGTTGAAAAAGGCTTTGATTTATGTGGCCGGCAATATCTATAACAATGAGGGCAAGCGCATCTACCGTGTTCCCCGCACCGACTCGCTGGTTTATAACATCAGTTCCGCCGCTCAGCTGTACAAGCAGCAGGATCGTTTCCTGCACCGCGTGGTCTATCGTCGCGCCGAGGCCAACACCTCTTTCAATATCGACTTCAAGGTCGGACGTTTCGAGGTGGACCCGCATCTGAATCAGAATGCGGCTGAAATCAAACAGATTCGCAAGACGATTTACAATGTGCTGCAAAGCCAGGACTTCGATTTGGACAGCGTGGTCGTGACGGCGCACAGTTCTCCGGAAGGCAGTTATCAGGCGAACGACATGCTCTCCCGCAAACGTTCCCAGTCCGTTTCCACCTATTTCGATGGCTATATGAACCACGTCGTGGATTCTATCAATGCCAACCGCGGATTCTCCGTGGACGAATTCGGCAACATCCACAAGGAACGGGCCATTATGAAGATCCGTTTCCGCTCCCGTTCGAGGGCGGAGAACTGGCCGTTGCTCAATGAGTTGATTCTCAAAGACTCGATTTTGACGGACGACAACAAACAGGCCTATGCGGATGATGTCCTTTCTGTCTCTAACCCGGACGCCCGCGAGCTCAAGCTCAAGGGACAACCTTATTATAATTATGTAAAGGATAATCTGTATCCCAAACTTCGTACGGTGAACTTCAACTTCCATCTCCATCGCAAGGGCATGGTCAAGGACACCGTGGTGACGACCGAGTTGGATACCATGTATAAGAAGGGACTTGAATACCTCAAGGACCGTGATTATGACAATGCGATTCAGATTCTCCGCAACTATCCCGACGATTACAACCTGGCTGTCTGCTATGTCGCCCTCGACCGCAATCTCAGCGCGCTGGGTATTCTCGAACCGATGAAGCGGACCCCCGAGGTCAACTACCTGCTCGCGCTGGTCTATTCCCGCCAGGGTGACAACAAGAACGCGGTGCAATGTTATCTTGACGCCTGCCGTCAGGATCCCAACTATAAGAACCGGGGTAATCTGGATCCTGAAATTTCTATCCTGATCAAGACCTATGGCTTGAACGCCCAAGAGGACGAAGCCTTCGACCTATAAACGAGAAAACCGACAATGAGACTATTCAAAAATATAACAGTTGTTCTTTTCATAGGGGTTTTGCTCCTATCTGCCACGCTTGCCGGTGCGCAGGAAAAGAAATATAAAATCAATTCCCTATGGGACAACTTCTTTATTACGGCCGGTGGTGGTGTTTCGATGCTGACGGAAGACAACCAGCCTTTCTTCAACGGCAAGGTGAAGGGCGGTTATGATGTCGGTTTCGGTAAGTGGTTCGCTCCCCAATTCGGTTTCCGTCTCGGATTCCAGGGCGGTACCCTCGCGGAATATGTCAAAGAACCCCGTCATCTTCTCACTACGCCCGCGAATTTCAAAGGAATGGAGACCAACGAGCTGGGCGTTCGCTATCATTACATTCACAACGACTTTCTCTGGAATTTCTCCAATACGGTAGCCGGTTATTCCCGCGACCGCGTGTACGAGTTCATACCTTATATACATATGGGCGTGTTGCGCACGTACGCGATGGATAAAACCGGCATCAAGCGGGAGTTTGCCCCCGGCGTGGGTATCATCAACAACTTCCGCGTGAGCGACGCCGTCAGTTTGTATATTGATTTGCGTGCCACCTTCGTGAACGGACGCAACGTCAAACGTCCTTATACCGGCGGTGCCTTGGAGACGACGGCCAATGCGGGTTTGACTTATCATATCGGCAAGAGTTGGTGGACTTCGGATGTGGGACGTGCCAACGATCGTTCCCTGGTTCACAATTCCTTCTTTGACAATATGTTTATCGGCGTGATGGGCGGTGTCTCCTTCTTGACCGAAGGAGGACAGCAGGTCCGTTTCAACGGCAATGCGACCGGCTCGTTCGATATTGTCCTGGGTAAATGGTTCTCCCCTTATTTTGCCGGACGTATCGGTTATTCGGGCGGTTCGCTTTCCGAATGGCTGGCTTCACCCCGCCCCGGTATGTCCAATATCCCCGGTATGTTCCAAGGAAAGGCGATGTTCTTGAACAAGATGAACTACAGCTATCTCCACGCGGAAATTTTGTGGGATGTGGTCAATTCGTTCATCGCTTCCGGCAAACGCCCCTTCGGTATTTCTCCCTATATTCACCTGGGTTACATGAACACCCGTCCGAACGGAACGGATACGGATATCAACGGCATGGCCGGTGGTGCCGGTTTGTTGGCCAACTTCCGCCTGATCGACAAGCTCGACCTCCTCATCGACGCACGGGCAACGGCTGTCAAGGGTGAACAGGTGGGACACGACAGGGGATTCGCTTTCCAGGGAACGGCTTTTGCCGGTTTGGCCTATAATATCGGCCGTCGTGATTTCCCCGAGTCTTCTGCTTTCGAGTTCTTGTATGAAGACCGTCAGCCGACGGGCGCAGGTCCCTATGTGGTTTCCGAAATGAAGAACAACTGGTTTATCTCTCTGGGAGCGGGCGGCAGTTTGTTGTGGGAGCCGAAGAGCACGCTCGGCGCGGCCGGTGTCACCCCTTCGCTGGATATTTCCGTCGGTAAGTGGTTCACTCCTTGGACGGCCATACGTCTGGGTTATCAGGGTTATCGCCACAAAGTCCGTTCTTTGGAGCCTCGCCAGAGTCTGGACGTGGAGTTTGTCGAGGACAAGAATGGAAAGACTTATTACGTCAATTCCTTCAACTATGGTTATGTTCACGCGGATTTCCTCTGGGATGCGACCAACACCTTCCGTTACGACCGTTACCGTGTCTGGAGTCTGATTCCTTACACCCATATGGGCGTGATGCGTTCCTACCTGCCCAGCAACCATCAGTCGTACAAGCGCTCCTATGTGATGGGCTTCGGTCTCATCAACAGTTTCCGCGTCGGCAGCAACACCAGCATTTATGTCGATCTGCGCTCTACGTTCATCGACAATGCGATTACGCGCCGTCCTGAATATGGCGGATCGGATATCGCCCTCAATGCGATGGTGGGTGCGACGGTGGATCTGACGAAAAAGAATTTCTTCAAGAGCCATGCCGACACGACCGCCGTCAGTGCGCCAGTCTTCGGTCGTTGGAAAGACAACATCTTCGTTCAGGTCGGCGGCGGTGTCAATGTGCTTTTCGAGGAAGGCTTCTCGCAAGGTATCAACTTCATTCCGACTCCGGCATACGAAATTTCCCTCGGCAAATGGTTCTCTCCCGACTTCGGTGTCCGCTTGGGCTACCAAGGTGGCAGCTTGAAGGAGTGGCTGGATAATCCCCGTCCGCTTCTGGCGACGACGCCCGGAACGTATCGCGGTGTTCCCGCTTATAAGCTGGATGCGAAATACGATTATTTCCACGCCGATGTCCTGTGGGATTTGACCAATTTGATTTACCCGCACCGTTACGACCGAATCTGGTCTTTGATTCCTTACTATCACACCGGATTTTATAATGTCAGAACGGCTCAGGGTAAGCTTTATCGCGATGGTTTTGCCGCCGGTTTCGGTCTCATCAACACCATTCGCATTTCCTCCGAACTGGGTGCTTTCCTCGACCTCCGCGCTACGGTGCTGAACGCCAATATGCTGGGTCGTGGCCAGAACTTCGGTTACAAAGGTACCGCCTTGGCCGGTTTGACCTATAACATCGGTGGAGTCGGCAACTGGACGACCGCGGCTCAATATCGTCGCAGCGGTTACAAGCAGCCGCTCAAGAACAAGCTGACGACGGGGCCCGCTCCTCATCTGGACAACAAGCTTTGGGAGAACCTCTTCATCAGCGTGGGCGGTGGTGTCAACATGCTCTTCGAGCGCCAGATCAATACGGCTGGTTTCTCTCCCGCCATCGATGTCAATATCGGAAAATGGCTCTCTCCCCAGTTTGCGGTCCGCTTGGGTGTGCAAGGCGCTTCCATGGTGGAGCATGTGCGTGACTATCGTTTCCGCTTGGCGGAGCACGTGGTTCGTTGGGCCAATGAAGACCGTTATCGTTTCGAGAACAAGTATTTCTACATCCACACGGACTTCCTGTGGAACCTCAACAATACCTTCACCCAGTACGACTACAACCGCATCTGGAATATCATGCCGTACTATCAGTTCGGTGTCATCCAGGGTTACTATACAAACGGTAGCGCGTACAAGCAGGAATACTCGATGGGTTATGGTCTCATCAACACTTTCCGCTTGTCCGACCGCTTGAACGCTTTCATCGACTTGCGCGCCAA